>NZ_WHPN01000255.1 GCF_009735685.1 Streptomyces lycii
CGGGCGTTCGCCGCCGCCAGCGCGGCGGCGAGGGTGGCCCGGACGGACCGGGCCCGCTCGTCCCGCCCGGTGACCGGGGTGACCAGCACATCGATGACGCCGCCGCAGGTCAGCCCGACCGCGAAGGCGTCCTCGTCGGAGTAGCCGAAGCTCTCGGTGCGGCTCTCACCGCTCTTCAGCGCCTCCTCGCAGAGGGTGTAGACCGCTCCTTCGACGCAACCGCCGGAGACCGATCCGATCGCCGTGCCCTCGGCATCGACCGCGAGCGCCGCGCCCGGCCGCCGGGGCGCGCTGCCGGTGGTCCGCACGACGGTGGCGACGGCGAAGTCGCGCCGCTCCTCGCACCATCGGTGCAGCTCCTCGGCCAGGTCCAGCATTGGTGGTCACATCCCTTGCGCGTACGTGGCGGCCCCGGCGCCCCATTGTCCGCCATCCCTTCCGGCCACGACGGACCCCTTCCGCGGCGGGTCCCGTGCCACAAGGGGTCCCGTGCCATGAGGGGCCCCGTCCGGCAGCGGGTCCCGTCCGGCGGCGGGTCCCGCTCCGTGACGAAATCCTGTCCCGTGACGGGTCCCGCTCCGTGACGGGCCCGGTTCCGTGTCGGCTCCCGTCCATGAGGGACCGGCTCCGTGGCGGGGTCCCGTCCCGCGAGGGCGGGTCGGCCCCCGCGGCGTCGGCGGCTCAGCAGCCGGTGATGTGCTCCGGGCGCACCGGCACCCGCCGCAGCGGCAGTCCGGTCGCCGCGCGGATCGCCGCGACGACGGCCGGCGTGGACGACAGGGTGGGCGCCTCGCCGACGCCGCGCAGACCGTACGGGGCGTGGTCGTCGGCGAGTTCGAGCACGTCGACCGGCATGGCCGGGGTGTCGAGGACGGTGGGGATCAGATAGTCGGTGAAGGACGGATTGCGCACCAGCCCGTCCGGGGACACGACGATCTCCTCCATGACCGCGAGCCCGAGTCCCTGGGTGGAACCGCCGTGGATCTGGCCGACCACGGAAAGCGGGTTGATCGCCCTGCCGACGTCCTGGGCGGCAGCCAGCTCGACCACCTTGACCAGGCCCAGCTCGGTGTCGACCTCGACGACCGCGCGGTGCGCGCAGAAGGAGTACTGCACGTGCCCGAAGCCCTGCCCGGTCTGCGGGTGGAACGGCTGGGTGGGCCGGTGCCGGAACTCCAGCTCGATGTCCACCGCCTCGTCGCCGAGCACCTCGGCCAGCCCGGCGAGGACTTCGCCGTCCGCCGTGACGATCTTCCCGCCCTCCAGCCGCGGCCCGCCCCCGCCTGCACCGTCCGGCGTACCGCCCGCACCGCCCGGGGCGCCCCCCGCACCGTCCCCGGCCGCCGACCAGGCCGGGTGCCGGTCGCCGAACCGCTCACGGCCGCGGCGCAGCACCTCCGCCGCCACGGCCCGGCAGGTGTTCCGTACCGCTCCGCCGGTCATGTACGTCTGCCGGGACGCCGAGGTGGAACCGGCCGAGCCGACACGGGTGTCCGCCGGGTCGATGACGACCCGGGTGACGCCCAGCTCGGTCCGGGCGATCTGGGCGTGCACGGTGACACCGCCCTGGCCGACCTCCGCCATGGCGGTGTGCACGACGGCCACCGGCTCCCCGTTCACCGCCTCCAGCCGGACCCGGGCGGTGGAGTAGTCGTCGAAGCCCTCGGAGAAACCGACGTTCTTGATGCCGACGGCGTAGCCGACCCCGCGGACGACGCCCTCGCCGTGCGTGGTGTTCGACAGCCCGCCGGGCAGCGCCCGCACGTCGGCCCGCTCCCCGGCGGTCACCCACTGTTCGGCGGGCGGCATCGGCATGTCCCGGACCCGGCGCAGCAGTTCGGCGACGGGCGCCGGTGAGTCGACCCGCTGGCCGGTGGGCATAAGGCTGCCCTGCGACATGGCGTTGCGCTGCCGGAAGTCGACCGGGTCCAGGCCGAGTTCCCGGGCGAGCTTGTCCATCTGGGCCTCGTACGCGAAGCAGGCCTGGACGGCGCCGAAGCCGCGCATCGCGCCGCAGGGCGGGTTGTTGGTGTAGAGCGCGAGTGCCTCGATGTCGACGTGCCCGATCTCGTACGGGCCCGCCCCGAGGGAGGCGGCGTTGCCGACGACGGCCGGGGAGGAGGAGGCGTAGGCGCCGCCGTCGAGGACGATGCGCGCGGTGACATGGGTGAGCTTGCCGTCGCTCGTCGCGCCGTGCTCGTAGGAGAGCTTGGCGGGGTGGCGGTGGACGTGCCCGAAGAAGGACTCGTACCGGTTGTAGACGATCTTGACCGGGCGTCCGGTGTGCAGCGCCAGCAGACAGGCGTGGGCCTGCATGGACAAGTCCTCGCGGGCGCCGAACGCGCCGCCGACACCGGACAGGGTGAGCCGCACCTTCTCCTCGGGGAGGCCGAGGACGGGGGCGAGCTGCCTGCGGTCGACGTGCAGCCACTGGGTGGCGATGTAGAGGTCGATCCCGCCGTCCTCGGCGGGCACGGCGAGACCCGATTCGGGGCCGAGGAACGCCTGGTCCTGCATGCCGACCTCGTACTCGCCGCGGACCACCACGTCGGCGCGGGCGCGGGCGGCCGCCACGTCGCCGCGCCGGACCGGCTGGCGGTGCACGATGTTGGGGTGCGGGGTGCCGTCGCCGCGGCCGGGGTGGAGCAGCGGGGCGCCGGGGGCGGTCGCGGAGGCCTCGTCGGTGACGACGGGCAGCACGGCGTAGTCGACCCGGATGCGCTCCGCGGCGCGCCGCGCGGTCTCGGGATGGTCGGCGGCGACAATCGCGACCGGTTCGCCGTGGAAGCGGACGACGTCCTCGGCGAGGACGGGCTGGTCGGCACGCTCCAGTCCGTAGTGGGTCCCGGCGGGAAGGTCGTCGTGCGTCAGCACGGCGTACACGCCGGGCACGGCGAGGGCCGCGGAGACGTCCAGGGAGCGGATCTCGGCGTGCGCGTGCGGGCTGCGGAGCGTGTGGCCCCACAGCATGTCCTCGTGCCAGAGGTCGGAGGAGTACGCGAACTCGCCGGTCACCTTGAGCGTGCCGTCGGGCCGGAGCGTGGACTCGCCGATGCCACCGGTCCCGGTGCCGGTGCGGCCCTCCTGGGTGAGGGCGGTGGGGATGCGGGTCGCGCCCATGTCAGGCACCGTCCTTTCCGGCAGGTCCGGCAGGTCCGGCGGGTCCGGCAGGTCCGGTCGCGCCGGCGGACTGCGGGCCGCCGCGGGCCGCGGCGAGGCGTACGGCGTCGAGGATCTTCTCGTAGCCCGTGCAGCGGCAGAGGTTCCCGGAGAGCGCCTCGCGGATGTCGGCGTCGGTCGGTTCCGGATTCTGCTCCAGCAGCGCGTCGGCGGCGACGAGCAGCCCGGGCGTGCAGAACCCGCACTGCACGGCCCCGGCGTCGACGAACGCCTGCTGCACGGGCGCGAGCTGCGAGGACGCGGCGGCGACGGGCTGCCGGCCGTCCGGACCGCCGGTGCCGCCGGTGCCACCCGCCCGGCCCGTGTCACCTGCCGGGCCGGTGTCCGAGCCGGTGCCCGCCTCCGAGCCGGTGTCCGAGCCGGTGTCCGAGCCGCCCGGACCGCTGGCCGAGCCGGTGTCCGAGCCGCCCGAGCCGCTGCCCGGGCCGGTTTCACCCGTACGGCCCGCCGTGCGCCGCCGGGCGTGTTCCGCGAGCCCTTCCACGGTGACCACGTCGCGGCCCTCCGCCTGGCCGGCGGCGACCAGGCAGGAGCACACCGGCACGCCGTCGAGGCGGACCGTGCAGGAACCGCATTCGCCCTGTTCGCAGGCGTTCTTCGAGCCGGGCAGGCCGAGCCGCTCGCGCAGTACGTAGAGCAGGCTCTCGCCCTCCCAGACGTCGTCCGCCCGCAGCGGACGGCCGTTGACGGTGACGTTCAGGCGCACGGTGTGCCTCCTTCGGCGCTGCGGCGGGTCGTCCCCCGGTAGTCCTCCCAGGCCCAGCCCAGGGTGCGGCGGGCCATGACGGTGACGGCGTGGCGCCGGTAGTCCGCGCTGCCCCGTACGTCGTCGATCGGGTTACAGGCCCCCGCGGCCAGCTCGGCGAACCGGCGGGCCGCTGCGGGCGGCAGGACCGCGCCGCTCTCCCACAGGCCGTCCTCCTCCAGCACCCCGGCCAGGAAGTCCTCCGCCGCGCGGGCCCGGACGGGGGTCGGCGCGGCCGAGCCGATGCCGGTCCGCACGGTGCGGGTGTCCGGGTGCAGGGCCAGGCCGAAGGCGCACACGGCGATCACCATGGCGTTGCGGGTGCCGACCTTGGAGAACTGCTGCGGCCCGGCGGCCTTCTTGATGTGCACCCGTTTGATCAGCTCGTCCGGCTCCAGCGCGTTCCGCTTCACCCCGGTGTAGAAGGCGTCCACGGGAATCAGCCGGCTGCCGCGCACCGACTCGGCCTCCACCTCGGCGCCCGCGGCCAGCAGAGCCGGGTGCGCGTCACCGGCCGGGGAGGCCGTGCCGAGGTTGCCGCCGACACCGCCCCGGTTGCGGATCTGCGGGGACGCCACGGTGTGCGCGGCGAGGGCCAGCCCGGGCAGCTCGGCCCGCAGCCGCTCCATGATCCGGGTGTACGGGACGGAGGCGCCCAGCAGGACCGTGTCCCCGTCGGTCCCCCACTCCCCGAGTTCACCGATCCGGGTGAGGTCGAGCAGCCGTTCCGGCCGCCGGTGCCCGAAGTTGATCTCGACCATGAGGTCGGTGCCACCGGCGATGGGCACGGCGTCGGGATGCTCGGCCTTGGCCGCGAGCGCCTCCTCCCAGCCGGCGGGGCGAAGGAAGTCCATCGGTGGCTCTCTTTCGCTGTGGGTGCTGCGGGACGGGTGGTACGGGACCGGGTGCTGCGGGACAGGTGGTGCCGGTGCGCGGGGGCTGTCCGCACGGTGAAGCGGGCGGCCCGCGCCTGAAGGGGGCCCGGTGCCGGAGTGGTGCCGGGGGCGCGGTGCCGCGGTGCCGCCCTTCCTTCAGTACACCGAGCCTTCAGTACACCGAGTCGTTCCCCGGTGGGTGCAGTCACGGAAACCATGAAGCGGTTGGCTGGCCGGCGGGCCGGTCTTGTAGATTCGAACGAAAGGCGGGGAACCGAAACCTCGCGGTATCGCACCGGCGGCATCCGGCCCGCGACCACCGGTGCCGTGCGGCGGCACCGGGGCACCGAACCGGTGCCACCCGAACAGCGACGGACGAGGATCGGCGGGCGACATGCGGCTGCGCGCACTGCTGGAGAACGGCAGCCTGGGGTTGCGGCTGCTGAGCGGCGAGGACGAACTCGACCGCACCGTGCGCGGGGTGATGACCACCGACCTGCGCGACCCGAGCCGCTATCTCTCCGGCGGCGAGCTGGTGCTGAGCGGGCTGGCATGGCGGCGGGAGCCCGCGGACTCCGAGCGGTTCGTACGGATCCTCGTCCGGGCGGGCGTCACCGGGCTGGCGGCGGGCGAGGCCGAGCTGGGGGCCGTGCCGGAGGACCTGGTGGCGGCCTGCGGGCGGCACCGGCTGCCGCTGTTCGCGGTCAGCGAGGACGTCGCGTTCGCCGCCATCACCGAGCATGTCGTACGCCAGGTGTCCGGCGAGCGGGCCGGGGACCTGGCCGCGGTCGTCGAGCGGCACCGGCGGCTGATGACGGCCGGCCCGGCCGGGGGCGGCCCGGACGCCGTGCTGGACCTCCTCGGCAGCGACCTCGACCTGCGCGCCTGGGTGCTCTCCTCCACCGGCCGGCTCGTCGCGGGCCCCGGGGCGGCCGGCCACGACGGCAGCTCCGGCCGCACCGGTACGGACCCGGGCGGCGCTCCGTCCCCCGAGCTGTGCTCGGCCCTGGCGGGCGAGCACCTGGCGGCTGAGCGCGCCGGCCGGCGCGGCCCGCACCGCTTCGCCGCAGCGGGCCGGGTGCACACCCTCTTCCCGGTGCGCGACACCACCGCCCCGGGCTCCGGCGAGACGGACGGGGCGCCGGGCGCGCGCGGCTCGCTGCTGTCCGGCTGGCTGCTCGCCGTCGAGGCCGACACGGCGGACTGGCCCGCCGAGCGGCTGGACCTGCTGCACGGTGTCACCCAGCTGATCGCGGTCGAGCGCGAGCGGCGCCGGGCGGCGCGTGCCGTACGGCGCCGGCTGGCCCAGGAGGTGCTGGAACTCGTCCAGTCGGGCGCGCCGCCCTCCGAGGTCGCGGCCCGGCTCCGGATGGCCGCCCCCGTGCTGCTGCCGGGCACCGGCGGCGCGCCGCACTGGCAGATCGTGGTCGCCAGTACGGAGTGGTCCCCCGACCGCGCGGCCGACCGGAGCGGTGCGCCGTCCGCCGGCCGCGGCGAGGCCGGGCCGCCGTCCGCGGCTCCGCGGGCCGACGGCCGGACCGCGCAGGCCCTGCTGGAGGAGATCCTCACCGACCCCCGCGTCACGGGAGGCCCGGTCGGGGCGGACGGTGCGGAGCGGGTCGCCGTCGCGCACACCGGTGACGAGGCGGTCGCGCTGGTGCCGCTGACGGCCGGGCCCGTACCGGCCCCCACGCCCTTCGCCGCCCGCGAGGTTCCGGCTTTCGCCGCGGACACCGGTCCGGTCCCCGCCCGGCCCGGCGACGGCGCGGAGGCGAGCGGCGCGGGTGCGGGAGCGTCCGGCGCGGGTGCGGGCACGGCCCGGGCCGGTGCGGCGGGCACGGCGGGCGGGTCCGGCGCCGGGGACGCCCCGGACTCCGGACACGCCGCGGAAGCCGGAGAACGTGCGGACAGCCCGGCCGGCGCGGAACCCGGCGGCGCGGACCACGGCGTCCGGGCCGAACGCCTGCTCGACGTCGTCCGGGAGCCCCTGACGAGGGGCCTCGACGGCGGCGGGAGGTTCACGCTCGGCGTCAGCGCCGTCGTCCACTCCCCCGAGGCGCTGCGCGGCGCGCTGGAGGAGGCCCGGCACGCCCGCCGTGTCGCCGCCGCCCGGCCCGGCCGGGTGACTGCCGCCGGGCACCACGAACTCGCCTCGCACGTACTGCTGCTGCCCTTCGTCCCGGACGACGTGCGGCGCGCGTTCACCGCCCGGCTGCTCGAACCGCTGCGCGACTACGACGCCCGGCACCGCGCCGAACTCGTCCCGACGCTGGAGGCGTTCCTCGACAGCGACGGCTCCTGGACCCGCTGTGCGGCCCGGCTGCACCTGCACGTCAACACCCTGCGCTACCGGATGGGCCGGATCGAACAGCTGACGGGGCGTGATCTCGCCCGTCTGGAGGACAAGCTCGACTTCTTCCTTGCCCTCCGCATGAGCTGAACGGTCCCGGCCCGCGACCCCCTCGTCCGGCGGCCGCGTCCGACGGCCCGGTCCGCTCCGTACACCAAGATTGTGAAAACATTCACGGATCCTCTTGGCCGACGGCCATGATTCATGCTGAGATTCGCCCACTGCTTCCGGCTCGACGGCGCGCATGGGGAGGGAATGTGGCGGATACCGCCATGTCACGTTCTGAATCGTCTCGTTCGGTATTGCCGGGGCCCGGCCCGGACCGGCAGGACGATCCGGTTCGGAGGGCGGTCTGGCGGCTGCGGTCCCGCGGCTGCTGGGAGGACGCCGCCGCCCTGCTCGCCCCAGCCGCCGTCACCGAGCCGTCGGCGGCGCTGGCGCGCACCGCGGTGCTGGTCGAGCGGTGCGTGTTCACCGCCTCGGGCTGGGAGGACGCGGAGGACGCCCTGCGCTCCGCGGAGGCCTTGGTCACGGACGACGAGGAGCGTGGCGCCGCGGCCTGCGAACGCGGTCATCTCGCCTACGCCTCCACCCTTTTCCGGGTACGGGACCGGGTGGACGAGGCCCGCTCCGCGCTCGGCCGCTCCGCCGCGCTGCTGCCGCCCGGCTCCCCGAACCGGGCCCTGCTCGACTTCCGGCGCGGGCTCGTCGCCCAGCACCTCGCCCATGACGCGCAGGGCGCGCAGGCGGCGTTCACCCGTGCGCACGCGGGGGCGACCGCGAACGGCGACCAGCTGCTGCTCTCCTTCACCTGGCGGCACCTCGCCTCCATGGCGGAGCAGGAGGGCAACCCGGCAGAGGCCCGGCACGGGTTCGCCGAGTCGCTGCGGCTCCGCGAGGAACTCGGCTATCTGATCGGGATCGCCCCGGCGCTCTCGGCCCTGGCGGACGTCGAACCGGAACCGGACGCCTCACGGCTCCGCGCCGAGGCGGGCCGGCTGGTGCGCCTGCTGGGCGGTGTCCCGTCCTGGCTGGCCGACAAACTGCACCCGGCCGCCGCCCCCGCCCCGCACATCCCGGCGCCCACGGACCTCACCTGACCGTCCGGCGACAGGTCTCCGCAGCGCCGCCCCTCTCGCGGGACGAGCCCTCCCGCGACGGGGCGGCGCTGCGGACCTGCCCCGGCGCGGGCCGTCACCGCGTCGGCCTGTCGGCGAGGGCCGGTCCCCGCGGGCGGCCCGCCCCAGCGGCGGCCCGTTCTCGCTTCTGTCCGGCCCGGCTTCGGTCCGGCCCGGCTTCGGTCCGGTCGCATTTCTGTCCGGCCCCGCTTCGACCCGCCCCGCTTCGGAGTCCCCGCGTCGGTCCGCCGTCGTCCGAATCCGTCCGGCGGACCGCAGCAGCGTCGCCGCTTCGGTCGGCGTCCGAGACCGTCCGGCGGCTGCACCCCTCCGGCATCCGCCTCCGACCGGCATCCGCGCCCGACCGGCGTCTGCACCTGTCCGGCGTCTGCGGCCTTCCGGGAGCCGAGCCGGCCCGTACGGCACCGATGCCCGTACGGCACTGAACCCGTACGGCACCGACGCCCCTACGGCACCGGACCCGGTCGGCATCCGAACCCGTACGGCACCGGAGTCCGGCCCGCGTCCGAACCCGTACAGCCTCCGAGCCCGTACGGCCTCCGAAGACGTACGGCCCCCGAGGGCGGGAGCTGCCGAAGAACGTGTCGCGCCCCGGTGACGCCGCGCGGCCGCGGTCACCCGCGTCAGCGGCCGCCGCCTCCCGACAGGTGCCGGCGTGCCAGGCGTTCGACCGCCGCGGTGTCCCGCGCGGCCAGCGCGTCCAGCAGTTGGTTGTGCTCGGCGGCCTCCGCGAGCAGGTCCCTGGTCCGCCCGCCCGCCGGGATCTCGCCCGCCCCGCCCCCGCACGGCCCCTGCATCCGCCGGTGCAGCGCGTCCCCCACCAGCGCCAGCTGCCGGTTGCCGGACAGCGTCAGCAGCGCCTGGTGGAACGCCCGGTCCGCCTCGGCGTAACCCGCCCGGTCGCCCCGGGCCGCCGCCGCGACCGTGGCCGCGGCGTACGGGCGCAGCTCGTCCCACTGCTCGGGCTGCCCGCCCTGCGCCAGCCGGAGCAGCACGGGGATCTCCAGCAGCGCCCTGACCTCGGCCAGTTCGGCGAGGTCGCGCGCGCTGCGCCGGGCGACCCGGAAGCCCCGGTTCGGCACCGTCTCGACGGCACCCTCGGACGCCAGTTGCTGCATCGCCTCCCGTACGGGCGTCGGGGACACCCCGAAGCGCTCGGCGAGCGCGGGCGCGGAATAGACCTCGCCGGGCGCCAGCTCGCCGTCCGCCAGCGCGGTCCGCAGCGCGTCGAGGATCTGGGCCCGTACGGAGTGGCGGCGCGGCATCCGGCGGGGCGCCGCCGGGCCGGGCCCGTCGTACGGTCCCGGCTCGGGATGCGGCCGCCCGGCGGGGAAGGACTCGGCGGCCGGGACACCCTGCCGGGGCACGCCGGGCCAGGGCCGCGCCCCGTCCGGCCCGGCCTCCCCCGTGTGCCCGGTCACGGGCCCGGCCGTGGAGCCGGTGCCGCTCCGGGCCCCCTCGGTGGGAAGTCCCGCGGCGGTGAGCCCGGCAGCGCGAAGTCCGGCAGTGGGAAGCCCGGCGGCGGAGGGCCCGCCGGGGGAAAGCCCGGCGGTGGAAGCACGGGCGGAGCCCTCTCCCGTGACGGTCCCGGCGGAGGGCCCGGCGGAGATCCCGGGCCCGGGCAGCGCCGGGTCCCGCTCCGCGCTCCTCGCCTGCCGCGTCCGGTCCATAGTCCGTTCCTCCTGTTTCGTCCTGCTGCACGATAGGCGGACGGGGTCGCCGTGCAAACACCGGAGGGACGGGGTAAGGTAAGGCTTACCTGCAAATGATCGCGCGAATCGGTGGTCCCTGCATGTCCCTGGCACCGGCCGCCCCGGCCCCTGCGCTCTCCCCGCTCGCCGGGGCGTACAACCGCCTGACCAGTGTGTTCCCCAGCCTCCAGATCCTGGAGGAGGCCCCCCGCTCCGGCGGTGGCTGGGTGACCGCGAGCGAGCTGGCGGCCGGCGGTCCCGCGCTGGAGGAATTCATCTCCTGGGACGACGCCCAGGTCCTGCGGGACTACGGGCAGCGGGCCCGCCCCGACGTCGTCGCCAGCTTCGCGCTGCACCGCTACGCCTGGCCGGCCTGCCTGCTGATCACCCTCCCCTGGTTCCTGCTGCGCCGGGTGCCCCGGATGCCGGTGGAGGCCGTCTCGTTCCAGCGCACCCTCGGCCGGATGACGGCACTGCCCGGCGACTTCGCCTGCCTCCCCGACGACCCGGCCGCCGGTCTGCCCGAAGCGCGCGTCGTCCCGGACGAGGAGGCCCTGCGGGGCGAGGTGCGGGACGCCGTCGCCGAACACCTCGGGCCGGTGCTGGACGGCTTCCGGCCGAAGATGCGCCGCGGGCCGCGCGCGATGTGGGGCATGGCGACCGACGAGATCGTCGAGAGCCTCTGGTACGTCGGCCATCTCCTCGGCGAGGAGAAGCGGGCCGTGACCGAGCTGGAGGCGCTGCTTCCGGGGACCACGAAGCCGTACGTCGGCGGCCCCTCGTTCCGGGAGCTGACCGGGCCGAAGGGCGAGCCGCTGCCGACCCGCGACCGGGCCAGCTGCTGCCTCTTCTACACGCTGCGCCCCGAGGACACCTGCGTGACCTGCCCCCGGACCTGCGACGCGGAGCGCGTCGAACGGCTCGCGAACGCCTGACCGTCCCGGCCCCGCCCACACCTCTTCGGCAGACCGCGCCCGATCCCGGTCCGGACTCGGCCCGAACACAACTCGACCGTTCCGCGATCAAGTTCGACTCCTCAAGCACCTATTCGCGTGCACCTCGCGTCCATTGCGGCCCTCTTGCCGCGAAACCTCCTGGCGCCACAGGCCGTTCGGCCAAGATGTCGCGGGCAGGACGGCCCGCGGAACGGCACGGGCTCGACGGAAGCGAGTCGAGGGACAACCGGATGAGACTGACGGACATAGCGCTGAACTGGGTGCTGCCGGGTGCGGTACTGCTCGCCGGCATCGCGGTGGCGGCGGTGGTCCACGCCCGCGGCCGGAAGGACCGGTCCGGGGACGAGGGCGGACTCGGCGATTCCTGGGAGCGGATGGAGGAGCGCCGCCGGCGCAAGGAAGCCGTCTACGGCACCGCTTCGTACGTGCTGCTGTTCTGCTGCGCCGCGGTCGCCGCCGCGCTCTCCTTCCACGGTCTGGTCGGTTTCGGACGCCAGAACCTCAATCTCTCCGGCGGCTGGGAGTATCTGGTCCCGTTCGGGCTCGACGGCGCGGCGATGTTCTGCTCGGTCCTGGCGGTGCGCGAGGCCAGCCACGGTGACGCGGCCCTCGGCTCCCGGCTGCTCGTCTGGACGTTCGCGGGGGCGGCCGCCTGGTTCAACTGGGTGCACGCCCCGCGCGGGCTCGAACACGCGGGCGCCCCGCAGTTCTTCGCCGGGATGTCCCTGTCGGCCGCGGTGCTCTTCGACCGGGCGCTCAAGCAGACCCGCCGGGCGGCGCTGCGCGAGCAGGGGCTGGTGCCGCGCCCGCTGCCGCAGATCCGTATCGTCCGGTGGCTGCGGGCGCCCCGCGAGACCTTCGGCGCCTGGTCGCTGATGCTGCTGGAGGGCGTACGGACGCTGGACGAGGCCGTCGAGGAGGTCCGCGAGGACCGGCGGGAGAAGCTCCGGGCGCGGCAGACCCGGCGGGACGAGGAAAAGCGCGAGCGGGCCCGGATCAAGGCCTTCAACCGGCAGCACAGCATTCTGCGCCGCTCCCGCGGCGGCCGTCAGGTCCAGCTGCCGGGGCTGCCGCAGGGTTCGGCGGCCGGGCAGGCCGGCGCGGAGTCGGCCATAGCGGAGCAACGGCCGGCTGCGGCACTCCCGCCCTCCCCCGCGGAACCGGCGGGCACGGCCCCGGGTGAGACCGCCGGGCCGGTGCTCCAGGCCGTACCCCCGGGCCGGGGAACGGACCGGGGCCGCCGGGAGGCGGCGCCGCGCACCGTCGACCTCACCGCCGAGGACGACACCCTGACGGTCCCGCGGCTGGACTCGCTGGAACGCAAGCTCAAGGAGATGGAGCAGCAGTTCGGCTGACCGGTCAGCCGCTCGTGACACTGCCCGTGACACCGTCCGTGACACCGTCCGTGACACCGTCCGTGACACGGCCAGTGACGGCGACGGTGACGGACCGGTGACGGTGACGGGCCGGTGACGGTGACGGGCCGGTGACACGGTGCTGCCGGCGGCACCGGCGGGCGTCCGCCGGCCGGGCAAGTCGATGCCCGGCACCGCCGGGAGTACGGTGCCGGGCATTCAGGGGAGGACGTGCGGGCGGTGGACACCGCGGCGCAACCGTCACTGCACACTGCCTTCCCGGGCGAATGTCATTCGATATCCCCGTGGGCCGGGTACCACTCGAACGGCGCAGCCCCGACCCACCGCCCACGCACACCGCGCACCCGCCGTGCGCGGTGTGCGTGGCGTATGCCGCCTGCGTGCCGAACACGGCCTGCGTGGTGTGCGCGGCCTGCATGGCGTACACGGCCCGCGTGCCGGACACGGTGTGCGCCGGTGGCGGATGCCGCGTCAGGGCCTCGGGATGTTCCGCAGGTTGGAGCGCGCCATCTGCACCATGCGGCCGACCCCGCCGTCCAGCACGATCTTGCTCGCGGAGGTGGCGAAGCCCGTCACCATCTCCGCGCTGATCTTCGGCGGCATCGACAGGGCGTTCGCGTCGGTCACCACGTCCACCAGCGCCGGCCCGTCGTGCTTGAACGCGTCCCGCAGCGCCCCGCGCAGTTGCTTGGGCTTCTCCACCCGCACGCCGTGTGCCCCGGCGGCGCGCGCGATCGCCGCGTAGTCGGTCTCGTTGTTCGCCGTCCCGTACGACGGCATGCCCGCGACCAGCATCTCCAGCTCGACCATGCTGAGCGAGGAGTTGTTGAAGACCACCACCTTCACCGGCAGGTCGTACTTCACCAGGGTGAGGAAGTCCCCCATCAGCATGGAGAAGCCGCCGTCGCCGGACATCGAGATCACCTGGCGGCCGCGGTCGGTGAACTGGGCACCGATCGCCTGCGGCAAGGCGTTGGCCATGGATCCATGGGTGAACGAGCCGATGATGCGGCGGCGGCCGTTCGGGGTGATGTAGCGGGCGGCCCACACGTTGTTCATGCCCGTGTCGACCGTGAAGACCGCGTCGTCCGTCGCCTCGTCGTCCAGCACCGAGGCGACGTACTCCGGATGGATTGGGATGTGCTTGTCGACCTTGCGGGTGTAGGCCTTGACCACGCCCTCCAGGGCGTCGGCGTGCTTCTTCAGCATCCGGTCGAGGAACTTGCGGTCGTTCTTGACGCGCACCTCGGGGATCAGGCAGCGCAGCGTCTCGCGGACGTCGCCCCAGACGGCGAGGTCCAGCTTGGAACGCCGGCCCAGATGCTCGGGCCGTACGTCCACCTGGACGATCTTCTTGTCGCTCGGCAGGAACGCCTGGTACGGGAAGTCGGTGCCGAGCAGGAGCAGCAGATCGCACTCGTTGGTGGCCTCGTACGCGGCGCCGTAGCCGAGCAGACCGCTCATGCCGACGTCGTACGGGTTGTCGAACTGGATCCACTCCTTGCCCCGCAGGGCGTGCCCCACGGGTGCCTTCACCCGCTCCGCGAACTGCATCACCTCCGCGTGCGCGCCGGACGCGCCGCTGCCGCAGAAGAGGGTGACCGTCCGGGCCTCGTCCACCATCCGGGCGAGCCGCTCGACCTCCTCGTCGCCCGGCCGCACCGTCGGCCGGCTGGTGACGATGGCGTGCTCGAACGCGCGCTCGGGCGCCGGTTCGGCGGCGATGTCGCCCGGCAGCGACACGACGCCGACACCGCCCCGGCCGACCGCGTGCTGCACGGCGGTCTGCACGACCCGCGGCATCTGCTTCGGCGTCGAGATCAGTTCGCTGTAGTGGCTGCACTCCTGGAACAGCCGGTCCGGATGCGTCTCCTGGAAGAAGCCCGAGCCGATCTCGGCGCTCGGGATCTGCGAGGCGAGGGCCAGCACGGGGGCCATCGAACGGTGCGCGTCGTACAGGCCGTTGATCAGGTGGACGTTGCCCGGGCCGCACGAACCGGCGCAGGCCCCGAGCCGCCCGGTGATCTGTGCCTCGGCTCCCGCGGCGAACGCCGCCGTCTCCTCGTGCCGTACGTGCACCCAATCGATGGCCGGGTTGCGCCGAACGGCGTCCACGACCGGGTTGAGGCTGTCACCGACGACCCCGTACAGCCGCTGCACCCCGGCGCGCACCAGGATGTCCACGAACTGCTCGGCCACGTTCTGCTTCGCCATCGCGCCTGTCCTTCGCAGCGGGAGAGGTTCGGGGTATACGGCTACCCCGGCTCCATCAACCCATGGACGGCGCGGTTACGCCTCCCAGACGGCGGCGGCCGTACGGTCGTCGGCGTACCCCTTGACCCGGACCTGGACATCCGCCAGGAACGCCGCCAGGCCCGGCGGCGCGGGCCGGGACCAGCGGCCGGCGAGCAGAGCGGCCAGCTCCGGTTCATCCCGGAACGGCTCGGCCAGCCCCGGGCTGCACAGCAGCAGGACATCCCCCGGACGGGCCACCGAGGCCCGGAACAGGAACGGGTCCACGGACCCTTCCCCTCCGGCCGGCCCACCGGGTGCCGGACGGGCCACGGAAACGCGCGGATCGGCCGGGGTTCCCGGTCCGGGCCCGGCGGCCGGGGCACCGGAACCGCCGTCCGGCCGGTACGGGGCGGCCGGGTCGCCGGCTTCGTCCCGGCGCTGCCGGGCCGCCGGGTCACCGGAGCCGTCCGGCCGGTGCGGGGCGGCCGGGTCGCCCGGCGGCCACGGGCCGGGCGGTGCGGGCGCGTTCCCCGGGCTCCGCGGCCCGGGAAGCCCGCCGAAACCGACGACCGGGCCCCCGGTGGCCGTGCCGGGGTCCGGCGGCGAGGGCTCGATGTCCTGCCACACCCCGTCGCGCAGCCGGAACAGCCCGCCCTCGCCGACGCCGAAGAACACCCGGGTGCGGCACGCGGGATCGGCGGGCAGCAGCAGGCAGCGCAGCCGCGCGGTGTACGAGGCGGGGTCGAGGCCCTGGTCGACGGCGCGGCCGCGCAGCCTGCCGTAGGCGCGGCCCGTCAGCCGGTGCAGCCCGGACTTGAGTTCGCCGCGCCGGCCTGCGCCGATGTCCTCGGACAGCCGGGCATGGCTGTCGCCGACGGCGCGGCCGACCCAGTGGCAGAGGTCCGCGGCGGCGCGGTGCGTCCCGTCGGCCGCCCGTGAACCGGTGGCGACTCCGATCAGCAGCAGGGCCCGGTCGCCGCTGCCGAACCGCGCCGTGAGCAGCACGTCGCGCCGTGGCTCGCCCCGGTAGCGCGGGGAGTCACCGCGGACGGAGGCGGCCCGGAGGGTGGCGCTGCCGTACCGCGCGCCGTCGAGAGCGGTGTCCGGCACCAGGTCGTCGAGGTGCTCGGGGTCGGCGGCGGGCAGCGCGGTGGGCTCGGGGTCGTAGGTGGGAGGTCCGTCACCGACGTGGACGGCGAGGGGGCGGTCGGGTGCGGATTCGGGTCGAGGTGGGGACTGCGGTTCGGGTGAGGATTGGGATTCGGGTGAGGATTCGGGTCCGGGTGGGGACTGGGATTGGGATGCGGGGTCGATTCCGGACGCGGACGCGGACGCGGATGCCGGTGGGGGTGGGGGTTCCGGTGCGGATGAGGGTTCCGGTGCGAAGGCGGTGGGTTCGAAGGCGCCGGCCGAGGCGGATGCGGGCGGGGGTGAGGGCTCCGGTGCGGGTGGTGGCTCCGGCGTGAGGGCACGGAATCCGGGGGCCGGGGGTTCGGGGATCGAAGGTTCGGGGGGCGGGGTTGTGGGTTCGGGGGCGGCGGCGAGACCGGGTGAGGCCGGGGCCGCCGGAGTCCTCGGAGCCGGCGGCGCCGGCGGCTCGGTACGGCTCGGCGGTACGAGGCCGTCGTCGGCGTCCAGCGGGGGTTCCCACGGAGCCCGGGGCGGAGTCATGGACGACGGCGAGGCGGGCCGGGGCACCTCGGGGCCCAGCTGCCGCGGCGCCCGGGAGGTGACCGGGCCGCGGGAGGTGACCGGTGCCCGCTCCGGGCCCGGGGGTTCGGCGGGCCAGATGCGTTCGGACGCCCGTGGGGGTGGCGGCTGCCGGTGAGGCTGGACCTGCCCCACCACCGGGGAACGGTCGGCCGCCGGAGACCGACCCGCCGCCGGGGCACGGTCCGGCGGAGCTTGCCCTGCTGCCCGGGCCCGGTCCTCCGCCGGGGCCCGCTCCTCCGCCGAGGGGCGGCTCTCCGCCGGAGGCTGCCCCTCCGCGGAAGGCCATGCCACGGCTGGAGGCCGCCCGGCCGCCGGACCCAGTCCCTCGGCAGAAGGCCGCCCGGCCGCCGGAGGCTGCCCCTCCGCAGAAGGCCGCCCGGCCGCCGGAGGCTGCCCGGCCGACGCCGGTGCGGGGCGGTTCGCCGCCGGGGGTTGGCCGACCGTGCGGGCGGCCGAGTCGAACCGGTCGTCCAGGGAGTCGCCCGCGCGGGCGGGCGGCCCGGTGTCCGGTGCCGTCTCGTCGTACAACTGGCGCCACCAGTCGTCCTCTTCGCCGGGCCGCTCACCCTGCTGACTCATGCCCTCATTGTCCACTTCGCGGCCGCTCGGGGAAGGCCGCACGCCGAAGACCCGTCAACTCGGCCACGACGGCGCACCCGTGGTGGCGCCGTGGCCGGAGTCCCGGTCATGATGTCCGGCGACGAGGGTTTGGGGGTCCGGGCGGGGAGAGGGAAGCATGCTGGGTGCCATCGGGCTGGACGCGGCCCAGGAGGCGGCGTACCGCGCGCTGGCCGGCCTGGGTTCCGCCGCGCTGCCGGAGCTGGCGCACCGGCTGGACCTGCCGGACGCCGAGTCCCTGGAGACCTTGCGGGCGTTGGAGAAGCACGGGCTCGCGGAAGAGGTGCCGGATCGTCCCGGCCACTGGCTGGCGGTGCCGCCCGCGGCCGCCCTGAACTCGCTGCTCGCCCGGCGGCGGGAGGAACTGGAGCGGGCGGAACGGGCCGCCGCCCGGCTCGCCGAGGCGTACGGCACGGCCACCGCGCGAACTCCCGGCCCGGCGGCGCACGGTACGGCTTCCGGGCCCGGAGGCAGGTCCGGCGCGGGGCGCTCGGACGACGGCGCCGCTCCCGCCGGCACGGCGGACGGTGGCTCCCCCGGTGTTCCCGCCGGCCCGGACGGTCCCGACGCCACCGATCTGCGGATGCTGTCACTCCTGCTGGACGGCCTGACCGACGCCAGTGTCGCCAAGCAACTCGACCTGGGGCTGCGCACCGTGCAGCGGCGGGTGCGGCGGCTGATGGAGCTGGCCGGTGTCTCGACCCGGATGCAACTGGGCTGGCACGCCCGGGACCGCGGCTGGCCGGCCCGGTCGCCTGCTGCCGGATCCCGGCAGCAGGGCGGCGCGGCAACCACCGGAACCGGCCCGGCCCCGGAGCACGAGGAGCGCGCGGACTGACGCGCCACGGACCGGTCGGGCGGGACCGCGCCGTCCGCGCCGTCCGGACCGGTCGGCACGCCCGGGCTCGGACCGAAGCCGTGCTCCGGCCGCGCCCCGACCCGGACCGGTCACCACTTCAGCCCAGCCGGGTGAAGGCCGGCGCCGAGGCGAAGACGTCCTCCCCCACCCGGCCGTTCCGGGTCGGCCATTCCGGCCCGGCCGTTCCGGGTCGGCCATTCCGGCCCGGCCGTTCCGGGTCGGGACCGGCCCGGCCGCTCCGCCCCAACCCGACCCGGCCCACTCGACCCGGGCCGGTCCGACCCGGCCCACGCGTCCCCGTGCCCCTGAGCACCGCACTGCGGTGCCGTCCCCATCGGCGGGCACGAGTGCCCGGACCGGGACCACGACCCGGCAGCCCGCGGGCTCCTGCCGTTCCGCACGACCACCCCGGACAGCCGTTCCGCACGACCGTCCCGGACAGCCGTTCCGCACGACCACCCCGGACAGCCGTTCCGCACGACCGTCCCGGACAACCGTTCCGCACGACCACCCCGGACAACCGTTCCGGGCGACCGCCCGGCCGGTCAGTCGCGCGGCCGGGGCCCGCGCTTGCGTTCGACCATGTGCCGTCCCAAGGCCTGCTTCTGCTTCCAGCTGCGCCGCAGTTCCGCCCGGAGCCGGGCGTCCGTACGAGCGGCCAGGCGCTCGTTCTCCCGGAGCAGCTTCCGGTAGCTGTCCAGGCGCCGGGGCGGGAGGGCCCCGGCGTCCACCGCGGCGAGGACGGCGCACCCGGGCTCCGCGACGTGCGCGCAGTCCTGGAAGCGGCAGTCCCCGGCCAGTTCCTCGATCTCCGCGAAGACCTGCGCGACCCCGCTCTCGGCGTCCCAGAGCCCGACGCCCCGCAGCCCGGGGGTGTCGATGAGGACGCCGCCGCCCGGCAGCGGCAACGGCAGCAGGTCACGGCTGGTGGTGGTGTGCCGGCCCTTGCCGTCGCTGTCTCGGGTGGCGTTCACCTGCTGCACCTCGGCTCCCAGAAGGGCGTTGGCCAGCGTGGACTTTCCCGCTCCGGACTGGCCGAGCAGGACGGTGGTGCCACCGCCGACGAGGGCGGACAGCGCGTCGATGCCCTCACCCGTCTCCGCGCTCACCGTCAGCACCGGCACACCCGGCGCGGCCGTCTCGGTGTCGGCGACGAGATGCGCGAGGGTCGCCGGGTCGGGCACCAGGTCGGCCTTGGTGAGCAGGACGACCGGCTGTGCGCCGCTCTCCCAGGCGAGCGCGAGGAACCGTTCGACGCGGCCGAGGTCGAGTTCGGCCGCGAGCGAGACGGCGATGACGGCGTGGTCGACGTTGGCCGCGAGCACCTGGCCCTCGGACCGTTTGGAGGAGGTGGAGCGGAGGATCTGGGTACGGCGCGGCAGCAGGGCCGTCACCGCCGACGCGTCCGCGTCCAGGGCGACCCAGTCCCCGGTGCAGGCGTAACGGGTGGGGTCGGAGGTGGACACCGGGGCGATGTCCGCCGTGAGCGTGTGCGCCTCCGCCGGGGCCGGGCCGGAGGGGGCGGTGACCGTGACGACGTCACAGCGGCCGCGCTCGACCCGTACGATCCGGCCGGGCAGCTGCCCTTCCGCGGCGTACGGGGCGAAGTCGGACTCGAGGCCGGTGTCCCAGCCGTAGCGGGCGAGGGGGTGGTGCGGGGTGTTGTCGTGGAACAACGGGATGACCCTTCGAAGGGCGGTCCCGGCAGCGCGCACGGCGAGGCGGCGCGGCCCGCGGGCGCGGTGGCACGCGGGAGCGTCGGGTCGGTGCGCGGGAAAGGCGAGTTGGCGTCAGCCGGTGACCGCTGGGGATGAGTGAGGGAAAGTCCGGATGCGGGCAGCGCCCGTCGTCGAGTCCGTCATCACGGTCCTCACCTCCCGGTTCCGTTCCACCGCCGGCGGTCGTCGAACGCCGTACGGGCCGGCGGCCAGCCTAGAGGGCCGCTTCCCGGGCCGCCATGCATTTTCGGGACGGCTCCGCGGACCAGTTCCGCGGACGGTGCTCAGCGGACAGTTCCCGCGGACAGTGCCACGGGGGATCCCACGGGCGGTGCCACGGACGGCCCGCGCGCCCCGTCCCGCGGCCCCCGTCCCGGGTCTCCGTCCCATGACTCCCGTCCCGTGACCCCCGTCCCGTGACCCCCGTTCCGTGACCCCCGTTCCGTGACCCCCGTTCCGTGACCGCGGCGCGGTACCCCGCCCCGCGGACTCCCACGGCCGCATACGGATCCCCCGCGGCGTCACCCCCGCGCGCCCTCCGCTCACTCCTCGCCCTTGTCGCGGTGCGAGTGCAGCCGGGAGCGTATGTCCTCCGGCGGCAGGAATCGCGCCCAGCGCTCGGGGAACTCCGGCGGAGGTTCCTCGTCGGGGCCGTCCACCGCCTCGTCCCAGTCCTCCAGGTCGTCGTCCGCGTCGTCCCCGCCGGCGGCCTTCGCCCGGGCGGCCCGCTCGGCCGCCGCCGCGATGACCTGGGCGGCCGCCTCCTCGCGGAGCCGCATGTTCGCCTCCCGGGCCGCGGACGTCGCGACGGACGGCCACACCCGGTCGATCGCCGCGTTCACGGCCGCGCCGACGAGCACCGCGAACGCGGAGACCCCGATCCACAGCAGGACGGCCACCGGCGCGGCCAGCGAGCCGTAGATCGTCGGTCCTTCGACCGTGCTGGTGAGATAGATCCGCAGCAGGAAGCTGCCCAGCACCCACATGGCGAGGGCGACGAGCGCGCCCGGGACGTCCTCCACCCAGGGCGACCGCACAGGCACCGACACGTGGTAGAGCGTGGTCAGGAAGACGATCGACAGGAGTATGACGACCGGCCAGTACAGCACCCGGACGACCGCGGTGCTCCACGGCACGATCTGGATGACCGCGTCCGGCCCGGCGACCATCAGCGGCAGCGCCACCGCCCCGATCACCAGCGCGACCATGTAGAGCAGGAAGGCCAGCAGCCGGGTCTTGACGATGCCCCGGTGGCCGTCGAGCCCGTACATGACCGTGATCGTGTCGATGAAGACGTTCACGGCGCGGGAGCCGGACCACAGGGCGAGCGCGAAGCCGAGCGAGATGACGTCCGGACGGCCGCCGCCCGTGACGTCGTCCAGCAGCGGCCGGACGATCTGGTTGACGCCGCGCTGGGAGAGCACCGTCTCGGACGCGGTGAGGATGTTCTGCCGGATGCCCTCGATCGTCTCCGTGCCGATCCACGCGTCCAGATAGCCGAGCAGGCCGATCAGGCCGAGGAGCAGCGGCGGCAGCGAGAGCAGGGTGAAGAACGCGGCCTCGGCGGCCAGACCGAGGATGCGGTACTCGATGCAGGAGTTCACCGTGTCCTTGAGCAGCAGCCACGCGACTCTGCGCTTGGAGACGTGGGGGTAGAGGGCGCGGGCTCGGCGCAAACGGCTCTGGGGCCGCTCCGGGGGTGACTCTGCTGCTTGCACCTCCTTAACGTATCTGGCATGGCAGCCACCACACACACTGTGACCAACCAGGCTCCGCCCCTGGTCGGGTACGACGTCTTCGCCGCGGACGCGGCTCTCGCCGAGGGCGTCGCGCGCCACGCGCCGGCGGATCTCCTGAACGAACTGCGGGCGGAACTCGGCGAGCTGGGCCGCGCGGCGGGCTCCGCGCAGGCGCAGGAATGGGGGACGCAGGCCAATGAGAACCGGCCGGTGCTCCGCACCCACGACCGGTACGGGCACCGGCTGGACGAGGTCGAGTTCCACCCCGCCTACCACCGGCTGCTCGGGCACGCCGTGTCCGCCGGGCTCACCGACGCCTGGGGCCGTCCGGCCGGGCATCTGCGGCGGGCCGCGGGCTTCATGGTCTGGTCGCAGACCGACGCGGGGCACGGCTGCCCGGTGTCGATGACCCATGCGGCGGTGCCGGCGCTGCGCACCGACCCGGAGCTGGCGGCCGAGTGGGAGCCGCGGCTGACCTCGCACGGTTACGAGCCCGCGCTGCTGCCCGCCGCCGACAAGCCCGGCGCGCTGTTCGGGATGGGCATGACGGAGAAACAGGGCGGTTCGGACGTACGGGCCAACACGACCCGCGCCGTGCCGCTCGCCCAGGACGGCGCCTACGCCCTGACCGGGCACAAGTGGTTCTGCTCGGCTCCGATGTCGGACGGATTCCTGGTGCTGGCGAAGGCCGTGCCGGCCGACGGCGGGGAGCCCGGCGAGGAGACCGGGCCGACCTGTTTCCTGGTGCCCCGGGTGCTGCCCGACGGCACCCGCAACACCTTCCGCATCCAGCGGCTCAAGGACAAGCTCGGCAACCGCTCCAACGCCAGCGCCGAGGTCGAGTTCGACGGCACGACCTGGGCCCGCCGGGTCGGTGAGGAGGGCCGCGGGGTCGCCACGATCATCGGCATGGTCGCGGCGACCCGGCTGGACTGCGTGCTGGGCTCGGCGGCCCTGATGCGGCAGGCCGTCGCGCAGGCGGTGCACCACGCGGCGCACCGCAGCGCCTTCGGCGGGCCGCTGATCGACAAGCCGCTGATGGAGAACGTACTGGCCGACCTGGCGCTGGAGTCGGAGGCTGCCACCACGCTCGGGCTGCGGCTGGCGGCCGCCCAGGACTCCGGGGACGAGCAGGAGCGGCAGCTGCTGCGGCTGGCCGTGCCCGCCGCGAAGTACTGGGTGACGAAGCGGGCCCCGGTGCTCGCGGCCGAGGCGCTGGAGTGCCTGGGCGGCAACGGTTACGTCGAGGAGTCCGGGATGCCCCGGCTGCTGCGCGAGGCACCGGTCAACTCGGTGTGGGAGGGCTCCGGCAACGTCCAGGCGCTCGACGTGCTGCGGGCCCTCCAGCGCGAGCCGGCCGCCCTGGACGCCTTCCTCACCGAGGTCGGCCGGTCGCGCGGGGCCGACCACCGGCTGGACGGTGCCATCAAGGACCTGCTGACCGAGCTGGCCGACCTGGACGGCATCGAGGCGCGGGCGCGCAGGCTGGTCGAGCGGATGGCGCTCGTCCTCCAGGGCTCGCTGCTCGTCCGGTACGCGCCCGCGCAGACGGCGGACGCCTTCTGCGCGTCACGGCTGGGCGGCGACTGGGGCGGCGCGTTCGGGACGCTGCCGCACACGCTGGACCTGGCGTCGGTGGTGCGGCGGGCGCGGCCGGAGAGCTGAGGAGGGACGGGCTGAGAGCGGGCGGCCGAGCGCGGAGGGCGAGCGGCCTGGGGGGCGAGCGGCCGAGGGGCGGCTGAGAGCGGAGGGCCGGCTGCCGCCGCGGCGGACGCGGCCCAGGACCGGTGACCCGTTCGCGCGGTTGCGGGAGGCACGTGCGGAAGGTGCCGGGTCACTGGCCTGAACCGCGGAGCGGTGGGTGGTGCTGCGCCGTCACGGCACCACCCCCGCCGCGGGACGCCGCCGCTGCGGCACCCCGGTGCGCATCGAGCGGCGTGCCCCCACTCTCCTGCGGGGGGCGCGGCGGGCACAAAGGTTGCGCCAGGTTGCAGAAAATACGCCAAGTTCCCCCATGCTCCCCGCCGTCGGCGGCACCATGAGAAGAGTCCGGCGTTCCGCCGGCGCCGCCCCACCGGCCCTCTGGGAGACGTCGATCCCCGTGAACGACACATCGTTGGACCCGGCCCGGGCCGCTGCCCTGGGCACGCGCGAGGCCACCCGGCGCCTCAGCCGCCTGCGGGACGCCGCGATCGCCCGGCGCACGCCGCCGCCCGCCGCCCGGTCCCTGATCGGCGAGTCCTGGAAGCGGGTGCTGCGCCTCGGCGTCGATCCCGACCGCGGCGGCCACTCCGGGCTGCTGTCGCTGGAGGAGATGGAGCAGCGCCGTCGCGCCTCACCGATCTCCGAGGTGCTGCCCCTGCTGCGCGACGGGCTGGTGTCGGTCGCGCACGCCACCCAGCAGATCATGGTGATCACCGACGCCGAGGGGCGCGTGCTGTGGCGGGACGGCAGCCCGCTGGGCCGCCGGCGGGCGGACGCGCTCGGGTTCACCCCGGGCGCCAGCTGGTCCGAGGACGTCGTCGGCACCAACGCGGTCGGTACAGCGCTGGTGACCGGCCGGCCGCTCCAGGTGCACTCCGCCGAGCACTTCGTCCGCACCCACCACCCCTGGTCGTGCGCCGCGGCGCCGCTGCACGACCCGCGGAACGGGCGGCTGCTGGGCGTGGTCGACGTCAGCGGCCCGGCCGCGTCCGTGCACCCGGCGACGCTGGCGCTGGTGACGTCGGTGGCGCGGCTCGCCGAGAGCGAGCTGCGGGAGCGTCATCTGGAGACGGTGGAGCGGCTGCGCTCGGTCGCGGCACCGATCCTGTGCCGGCTGGCGGGCGAACGGGCGCTGGCGGTGGACCGCGACGGCTGGCCCGCCGCCGTCACCGGCATGCCGCCGCCCGACCGGCTGGTGCTTCCCGAGCGGTTCGGCGCGGGCCGCCACCGGATCCCCTCGCTGGGCCCGTGCACCGTGGAGCCGCTGCCGGACGGCTGGCTCGTACGGATGGACGACTCTGCCCCGGACGGTGACGAGGCGCGGCCCGCCCTGGTGGAGCTGGACGTCCGCCAGGGGCGGCGGGTGCTGCTGACGGTGTCCGGCCAGGCCGGCGGCTGGACGCAGGAGCTGAGCCCGCGCCACGCGGAGCTGCTGTACGCGCTGGCCCGCCGGCGGGACGGGCGGACGGCCGCGCAGCTCGCGCAGGACCTGTTCGGCGACCCGTCGAGGACGGTGACGGTGCGGGCGGAGATGTCCCGGTTGCGGCGGACGCTCGGCGGTGTGCTGGACCACCGCCCGTACCGCTTCGCGGACGACCTGGAGGTGCGGCTGCTCGTCCCGGAGGACCCGGCCCACCTGCTGCCCCGGTCCACGGCGCCGCTGGTCGCGGGCGCCCGCTCGGAGGCCGACGAACGGCCGGCGGCGGGCGGACGCTCACCGGCGGACCGCCGTTCGCCGGCGGGCGGTGGTGGTGCGCCGCCGGACGGCCGTTCGCCGGCGGGCGGCCCACCCGATCGCGCCGCTGCTGTCGCCGTGACCGCCGGGCCGCCCTAACGTCCCCGGTGAGGGACTGCCGCAGCGTCCCCGCGAGGGGCGCCGCGTGCGCGCACTGACAGAAGGGCCGGCGATGGCCGCGAGCGACCGGCGCCGCCGAGGCGCGTTCCGCCCGGAGCGGCGGCACGGCACCGGCCGGTGGGGACTGCTCGCGCTGCTGCTGCTCGTCGCGGTGGCGCTGCTCCGCGACGGCACGCACGCCGCGTTCGGCCCGCCGCAGCCGGTCGCCGCCCAGTCGGTGATGGACGGGGCACCACGGGTACGGGCCGCCGAGCCGCTTCCGCCGTCACCTCCCGAGGGCGTACGGATCCCGGCCGTCGGCGTGGCCGCGCCGCTGGTGCCGCTGGGGCTCGCCGGGGGTGGCCGGATCGAGACGCCGCCGCCGGACGAGCCGAACCTCGCCGGCTGGTACGAGGGCGCGGTCACCCCCGGGGAGCGGGGCACCGCCGTGCTGGTCGGGCAGGTGGACGCCGCCTCCGGGCCGGCCGTCTTCCACGGCCTGGGAGCGCTGGAGAAGGGGCTGCGCGTCCATGTCGTCCGGCGGGACGGCCGCACGGCGGTGTTCGAGGTGTACGGCGTCGAGGTGTTCACCGGCGGCTCCTTTCCGGCGCGCCGGGTCTACGGCAGCACGGGCTTCCCCGAGCTGCGGGTTCTCACCTGCGGCGGCCGCTACGGCGAGCACACCGGCTACACCGGCGAGGTGGTGGTGTTCGCCCGGATGACCGAGGTGCGCCCGTGATGGGATGACGGCATGAGCACCGTCCCCGTGACCACCTGGTACCTCGAACAGACCTCGCCCGCCGATCTCACACCGCCGGGCGGTTCCGGCCACCGCACGGAAGCGCCGCGCCAGGGCGCACAGCGCTGCGAAGCACGGGGCGGTGAAGCGCGCCGACAGGACGTCCGGAGCCACGCGGCACGGCTGCCGGACGCGCGGTCGAGGGACGCGCGGCCGTCGCGGGCACAGCCGCGGGACACGCCGCCGGAGGGCGGTGCCGGGGTCCGGATCGTGCGGGCCGAGGTGCCCTCCCCCGAGTTCAGCCGCTTCCTCTACACGGCGGTCGGCGGGGACGTCACCTGGACCGACCGGCTGGACTGGCCGTACGCGCGCTGGCAGGAGTTCCTGGAACGGCCCGGCGTCGAGACCTGGGTGGCGTACGACCGCGGCACCCCGGCCGGGTTCATCGAGCTGGACCCCCAGGCCGACGGCGTGGTGGAGATCTCCTACTTCGGGCTGCTGCCCGCGTTCCGGGGGCGCGGCATCGGCGGCCGGCTGCTGGCCGCCGGCACCGCGCGGGCCTGGGACCTGGCCGAGCGGTGGCCCGGGCGGGAGGTGACGCGGCGGGTGTGGGTGCACACGTGCGACCAGGACGGGCCGTACGCGCTGGAGAACTACCGAAGGCGCGGCTTCCGGCTCTTCGACACCAGGACGGAGAAGGAACCGGACGTCCCGCCGCCGGGACC
The DNA here is from genome assembly GCF_009735685.1 of Streptomyces lycii. Classification (GTDB taxonomy): domain Bacteria; phylum Actinomycetota; class Actinomycetes; order Streptomycetales; family Streptomycetaceae; genus Streptomyces; species Streptomyces lycii. The sequence goes on from NZ_WHPN01000255.1 coordinate 26,197, forward strand.
GTGGCCGGGCGCCGGCCCCCGTGCGTGACCGCGGAAGACGGGCGTCGGCCCGCCCGCGCGCCGTGACCGCGGGAGGCGGCGGAGGTCCTTGCGCGTGACCGCGGAAGGCGGGCGCCGGTCCCCGCGCTCTACCGCGTGACGGCCGGGGCCTCGTCACGCGCCCGCGCCGGCACGGGCGGGTGACGAGGCCCGGGCCCGGCAGGAACCGTGTGCCCGGGCCGGGCCCGGACCGGTTCCGGGCCAAGGGCCGGGCACACGCGCGTAATCTGGACGGCAGGACGGCCCCGACGGTCACGGGACGGCAGGACGGTCGCCGGACGGCAGGACGGTCGCCGGACGGCAGGACGGTCGCCGGACGGCAGGACGGTCGCCGGACGGCAGGACGGCTGCGGGACGGCGGGACGGCGGGACGGCGGGACGGCCGGGGAACGACGGCGGCCGCCGACCGCGCCCCCGCGACCCCGACCCGCGCCGCCGCCCCCGGCCCGCACCCCCTGCCCGTGCCCCGGGCCACCGTCCGCTCGGCCCCGCCCGGTCCCGGCTCCGCCCCCGGCCAAGCCGCCACGCCGGCCGCGGCGCCCACCGTGACCCGGAGCACACGATCTCGCAGAACGAGACAGACTCGTCCAAATAACGGACGTCAGTGGACGCTCCAGAGAGCTCCGTGCCACGCTCTCGTCATGTCTCGAGCTGGAATTGCCTTGGTGAGTCGGCGCCACGTCGATCTCGGCCGCATGTCCAGCGCCATCTGTCCGGCGGGCTGACAGTCCCAGCACCGCCGCACCCGTCACCGGTCCCCACCGTCGCGGACCGTGACCACTCCCACCGGCCGAGCAGCCGCACCTCAGCGCGCCCCGGCGCGCCGTCCCGCCCCTCCGCAGCAGGTCGGAGGGCAGGCCGGGAGAGTGCAGCCTGCCCGATCCACCTTGAGCCCCGCCCGAGAAGGACATCACCGCCATGGCCGCCACACCGGAGCGCGCGAGCGCCGCCACGACCCGCCGCAAGGCCGGACGACACCGCGGAGAGGGCCAGTGGGCCGCCGGACACTTCACCCCGCTCAACGCCAACGAGCAGTCCAAGAAGGACGACGACGGTCTCAATGTGCGGACACGCGTTGAGACGATTTACTCCAAGGCCGGCTTCGACTCGATCGACCCCGCCGACCTGCGCGGCCGGATGCGCTGGTGGGGGCTGTACACCCAGCGCCGCCCCGGGATCGACGGCGGCAAGACCGCCGTGCTGGAGCCGGAGGAGCTGGACGACCGCTACTTCATGATGCGGGTCCGCATCGACGGCGGCCGGCTCACCGTGGCGCAGCTGCGCGCCATCGGCGAGGTGTCCGAGCAGTACGCCCGCGGCACCGCGGACATCACCGACCGGCAGAACATCCAGCTGCACTGGGTACGCATCGAGGACGTGCCCGCCATCTGGGAGAAGCTGGAGTCGGTGGGCCTGTCCACGACCGAGGCCTGCGGCGACGTGCCCCGCGTCGTCATCGGCTCGCCGGTGGCGGGGATCGCCGCGGACGAGATCATCGACGGTTCCCCGGCGGTCGAGATCATCCACGACCGCTACATCGGCAGCAAGGAATTCTCCAACCTGCCGCGCAAGTTCAAGACCGCGATCTCCGGCTCCCCGGTGCAGGACGTGGTGCACGAGATCAACGACATCTCGTTCGTCGGCGTCGTGCACCCCGAGCACGGTCCCGGCTTCGACCTCTGGGTCGGCGGCGGCCTCTCCACCAACCCCAAGCTCGCCCAGCGGCTGGGCGCCTGGGTGCCGCTGGACGAGGTCCCCGAGGTCTGGGCCGGCGTGACCGCAGTCTTCCGGGACTACGGCTACCGGCGGCTGCGCAACCGCGCCCGGCTGAAGTTCCTGGTCGCTGACTGGGGCACCGAGAAGTTCCGCCAGGTGCTGGAGGACGAGTACCTGGGGCGCAAGCTGGCCGACGGCCCGGCGCCCGACGAGCCGGTGTCGAAGTGGCGCGACCACATCGGCGTGCACGAGCAGCAGGACGGCCGCTATTACGTCGGCTTCGCCCCGCGCGTCGGCCGGGTCGACGGCGCCACCCTGGGCAAGATCGCGGACCTGGCGGCGGCGCACGGCTCGGACCGGCTCAACACCACCGTCGAGCAGAAGATGATCATCCTCGATGTGGAGCGGGACCGGATCGCGTCGCTCACCGAGGGCTTGGAGGCGCTGGGCTTCCAGGTCGACCCGTCGCCGTTCCGGCGCGGCACCATGGCCTGCACCGGCATCGAGTTCTGCAAGCTGGCCATCGTCGAGACCAAGGCGCGCGCCGCCCGTCTCATCGACGAACTCGAGGCCCGCATGCCGGACTTCGAGGAGCCCGTCAGCATCAACCTCAACGGCTGCCCCAACGCCTGCGCCCGCATCCAGACCGCGGACATCGGTCTCAAGGGCCAGCTCATGCTGGACGCCGACGGCAACCAGGTCGAGGGCTACCAGGTGCACCTGGGCGGCTCCCTGGGCTTCGACGCCGGCTTCGGCCGCAAGGTCCGCGGCCTGAAGGTCACCTCAGCCGAACTCCCCGACTACGTCGAGCGGGTGCTGCGCCGCTTCGAGAAGCAGCGCGAGGACGGCGAGCGGTTCGCCACCTGGGCCGCACGCGCGACGCCCGAGGACCTGTCATGAGCGAGCGAGCGGTGCCGTTCCACTGCCCCTACTGCGGCGACGAGGACCTGCGGCCGTCCGAGGAGGGACACGGCGCATGGGAATGCGCGTCCTGCAACCGGGCGTTCCGGCTGTCGTTCCTCGGTCTGCTCGCCAAGGGCCTGGGCGGGGAGCGGCCCCGGCCGCAGCGCGCCGGGGGCGACCACGGCGAAGGGGGCACCACCTCATGACCACCGCACCGTCTCCGCAGCGCACCGCCGACGAACTCCGCGCACTCGCCGAGCAGGCGGGCCGCGACCTGGAGGACGCGTCGGCGCAGGACATCCTGCGCTGGGCCGCCGAGACGTTCGGCAGCCGCTTCTGCGTCACCTCCTCGATGGAGGACGCGGTCGTCGCCCACCTCGCGTCCCGCGCCATGCCGGGCGTGGACGTGGTGTTCCTGGACACCGGCTACCACTTCCCGGAGACCATCGGCACCCGCGACGCCGTGGACGCCGTGATGGACGTCAACGTCATCACGCTCACCCCCCGGCAGACCGTCGCCGAGCAGGACGCCGAGCACGGGCCGCGGCTGCACGACCGCGACCCCGACCTGTGCTGCGCGCTCCGCAAGGTCAAGCCGCTGGAGGAGGGCCTGACCGCGTACGACGCCTGGGCGACCGGGCTGCGCCGGGACGAGTCCCCGACCCGGGCGGGCACCCCGGTCGTCGGCTGGGACGAGAAGCGGCAGAAGGTCAAGATCTCCCCCATCGCGCGCTGGACGCAGGACGACGTCGACGCGTACGTCGCCCGGCACGGCGTCCTCACCAACCCGCTGCTGTCGGACGGTTACGCCTCCGTCGGCTGCGCGCCCTGCACCCGCCGGGTGCTGGAGGGCGAGGACGCCCGGGCCGGCCGCTGGGCGGGCACCGGCAAGACCGAATGCGGACTGCACGCCTGATGTTCCCCCAGACCACGACCACCACGACGGCCGGGCCGGCCGGGACGGAGAAAGAGCGGGAGATGACCGACCAGCATCCCGGCCGGCAGGGCACCGGCGACGCGGGGCAGCGCGGCGCGACCGTATGGCTCACCGGCCTGCCCAGCGCCGGCAAGACGACGATCGCCCGCGCGCTGGCGGAGGACCTGCGCCGCGACGGGCACCGGGTGGAGGTGCTCGACGGCGACGAGATCCGCGAGTTCCTCACCGCGGGGCTCGGTTTCTCCCGCGAGGACCGGCACACCAACGTGCAGCGGATCGGCTTCGTCGCCGAACTGCTCGCCTCCAACGGGGTCAAGGTCCTCGTCCCCGTCATCGCCCCGTACGCGGACAGCCGCGACGCGGTGCGCAAGCGCCACGAGGCGGCCGGCACCACCTATCTGGAGGTGCATGTCGCCACTCCGGTCGAGATCTGCTCCGACCGGGACGTGAAAGGCCTGTACGCCAAGCAGGCGGCGGGCGAGCTCACCGGCCTGACCGGCGTCGACGACCCGTACGAGGCGCCGGCCGCCCCGGAGCTGCGGATCGAGACGCAGGCGCTGAGCGTCGCGCAGTCCGCGGACGCACTCCGGACGCTGCTCACCGAGAAGGGACTGGCATGACGACGGCAGCCACAGTGGACGAAGGCACCGACAACCCGTACGCCCTGAGCCACCTGGACGCGCTGGAGTCCGAGGCGGTGCACATCTTCCGCGAGGTGGCGGGGGAGTTCGAGCGGCCGGTGATCCTCTTCTCCGGCGGCAAGGACTCCATCGTCATGCTGCACCTGGCGCTCAAGGCCTTCGCGCCGGCGCCGGTGCCGTTCTCCCTGCTGCACGTCGACACCGGGCACAACTTCCCGGAGGTGCTGGACTTCCGGGACCGCACCGTCGCCGAGCACGGGCTGCGGCTGCACGTGGCGTCGGTACAGGAGTTCATCGACTCCGGCGAGCTGCGGGAGCGCCCGGACGGCACCCGGAACCCACTGCAGACCGTGCCGCTGCTGGACGCGATCGTGAAGAACCGCTTCGACGCGGTCTTCGGCGGCGGCCGCCGCGACGAGGAGAAGGCACGCGCCAAGGAGCGCGTCTTCTCCCTGCGTGACGAGTTCGGCGGCTGGGACCCGCGCCGCCAGCGCCCCGAGCTGTGGCAGCTCTACAACGGCCGGCACTCCCCCGGCGAGCACGTCCGGGTCTTCCCGCTCTCCAACTGGACCGAGCTGGACGTGTGGCAGTACATCGCCCGAGAGAAGATCGAACTGCCCGCCATCTACTACGCCCACGAGCGCGAGGTCTTCGCCCGCAGCGGCATGTGGCTGGCCCCCGGCGAGTGGGGCGGCCCGCGCGACGGCGAGCGGACCGAGACCCGCCGGGTGCGCTACCGCACCGTGGGCGACATGTCCTGCACCGGCGCGGTCGACTCCGACGCCGACACCATCGAGGCCGTCATCGCCGAGATCGCCGCCTCCCGGCTGACGGAGCGGGGCGCCACCCGCGCCGACGACAAGCTGTCCGAAGCCGCCATGGAGGACCGGAAGCGCGAGGGGTACTTCTAACCATGACCAGCATCGACACGAACAGCACGGGCAGCGGCCTCGGTGACGGCCTCACCGACGGCCTCACCGCCACCTCGCTGCTGCGGTTCGCCACCGCCGGCTCCGTCGACGACGGCAAGTCCACCCTCGTCGGCCGGCTGCTGCACGACTCGAAGTCGGTCCTCGCGGACCAGCTGGAGGCCGTGGAGCACGCCTCACGCAGCCGCGGCCAGGAGGCGCCGGACCTGGCGCTGCTGACCGACGGCCTGCGCGCCGAGCGCGAGCAGGGCATCACCATCGACGTCGCCTACCGCTACTTCGCCACCCCGCGCCGCCGGTTCATCCTGGCCGACACCCCCGGGCACGTGCAGTACACCCGGAACATGGTCACCGGCGCCTCCACCGCCGAACTGGCCGTCGTCCTCGTCGACGCGCGCAACGGCGTCGTCGAGCAGACCCGCCGGCACGCCGCCGTGGCCGCGCTGCTGCGCGTCCCGCACGTCGTCCTCGCGGTCAACAAGATGGATCTCGTCGGCTACGAGGAGTCCGTCTTCGCGGCCATAGCCGAGGAGTTCACCGCGTACGCCGCCTCCCTCGGCGTCCCCGAGATCACCACCATCCCGATCTCCGCGCTCGCCGGGGACAACGTGGTCACCCCGTCGGCCAACATGGACTGGTACGGCGGCCCCACCGTCCTGGAGCACCTGGAGACCGTCCCGGTCACCGACGACCCCGGCGACGACCCGGTCCGCTTCCCGGTCCAGTACGTCATCCGTCCGCAGTCCCCCGAGCACCCCGACTACCGCGGCTACGCGGGCCAGATGGCGTCCGGGGTGCTGCGCGCGGGCGACCGGGTCACCGTGCTGCCGTCGGGCCGCACCAGCACCGTCGAGGCCATCGACGCGCTGGGCGTGTCCGTGGACGTCGCGTGGGCACCGCAGTCGGTGACCGTGCTGCTCGCCGACGACCTGGACGTCTCCCGCGGCGACGTCATCGCGACCACGGCGACCGCGCCCGCCGTCACCCAGGACCTCGAGGCCACGGTCTGCCACCTGCACGACCGGCCGCTGCGCACCGGTGACCGGGTGCTGCTGAAGCACACCACCCGCACCGTCAAGGCGATCGTCAAGGACATCCCGTCCCGGCTCAACCTGGCCGTGTCCGCCGAGCAGCGCGGCATCTCGCAGCACCCCGCGCCGGAGGAGCTGGCGGCCAACGACATCGGCCGGGTGGTGCTCCGCACCTCCGAGCCGCTCCCCGTGGACGCCTACGCCGACTCCCGGCGCACCGGGTCCTTCCTGCTGATCGACCCGGCCGACGGCACGACGCTGACGGCCGGCATGGCGGGCGCCGCGTTCGCCGACTCCGACGCCGAGGTCTCCGAGGCCCCGGCGGCCGGCGCCGACGGCGACTGGGACTTCTGACCCACCGCAACCGCGCGGCCCGGCGGCCGCACCACGCCGCCGAGCCGCGCGCCCGACCCGGTCCGACGTTCCGACGCCCCCGACGAGGAGAAGACGATGGCCACAGCCCTGGCTCCCAGCCCGTCCGCACCGCAGCTCGGCCACGCTCCGTACGCGGTCCGGCTCGAGCACGTCTCGAAGTCCTTCCCGGGCGACGGCCGGGAGCGGCACCAGGTGCTGGACGACATCAGCCTGCATGTCGCGCCCGGTGAGTTCGTGTGCCTGCTGGGCGCCTCGGGCTGCGGCAAGTCGACGCTGCTGAACCTCGTCGCCGGTCTGGACCGGCCCACCTCGGGCAGCCTGGAGATCGAGGCCGGGGCACACCGGCCCACCCTGATGTTCCAGGAGCACGCGCTGTTCCCGTGGCTGACCGCGGGCAAGAACGTCGAGCTGGCCCTCAAGATGCGCGGCGTGCCGCGCGCGGAGCGGCGGCCGGAGGCCCTGCGGCTGCTGGAGCTGGTACGGCTCGGCGGCGCGCACGGCAAGCGCCCGCACGAGATGTCCGGCGGCATGCGGCAGCGGGTCGCCATGGCCCGGGCGCTGGCGCAGGACAGCCGGGTGCTGCTGATGGACGAGCCGTTCGCGGCGCTCGACGCCATCACCCGCGACGTGCTGCACGAGGTGCTGGCCGACGTGTGGGAGCAGCAGAAGCTGTCGGTGCTGTTCGTCACGCACAACGTGCGCGAGGCGGTACGGCTCGGGCAGCGCGTGGTCCTGCTGTCCTCGCGTCCGGGCCGGGTCGCGCGCACCTGGGAGGTGGAGGTGCCGCATCCGCGCCGGATCGAGGACGCGGCGGTGGCCGAACTGGCGCTGGAGATCACCGGCCATCTGCGGGAGGAGATCCGCCGCCATGCCCGCCACTGACACCGGGCCCCGGCGCGGCGGCGACCCGCGCGGTACGGAGTCCGGCGCCGCGCTGTCCGACGGCCCGCCGTCCGGCGGCGCGGCCGGACCCACCGCCTCCGCCTCCGCCTCCGCCTCCGGGGACTGCACCGACTTCGCCTCCGGCCTCGACGCCCTGGAGGCGCCGCAGGCCCGGTCCGCGCGGCACCGGCTGGCGGACAAGGCCCTCGGCCCGGTGCTGGCCGTCGTCGTCGTCCTCGGGCTGTGGCAGCTCGCCCACACCCTGAGCTGGTCGGCGGCGCTGCCCGCCCCCGCCGAGGTCGGCGGGGACCTCGCCGCCGCCTGGAGCGACGGCACGCTGCTGCCGAGCCTGCTGCACAGCATCCAGCGCTGCCTGCTCGGTTTTCTGCTCGCGGTCGCGATCGGCGCCCCGCTGGGGCTGTTCGTCGCCCGGTACGGGCCTGCCCGTTCGGTCTTCGGGCCGATCCTGAGCGCCGTGCAGTCGCTGCCCGCCGCGGCGCTGGTGCCGGTCGCCGTGATCGCGCTCGGCGAGTCCGAGGGCGCCGTCTACACCGTGGTGCTGCTCGGCGCGGTGCCGTCCGTGGCCATGGGGCTGGTCGCCGCCACCGACCAGGTGTCACCGCTGCTGCTGCGCGCCGGGCGGACGCTCGGCGCGACCGGCTGGCGCGGCGCCGTGCACGTCCTGATACCCGCGGCCATGCCCGGGTTCGTCATCGCGCTGAAGCAGGGCTGGACGTTCGGCTGGCGCGCCCTGATGACGGCCGAGCTGATCACCGCGACGCCGCTGCCCGGGGTGGGGCGCATCCTCAACGAGGGCAAGGAGAGCGCCGACATGAGCCTGGTGCTCGCCGCGGTGCTGCTGATCCTCGCCATCGGGGTGCTCGTGGAGGCCGCAATCTTCGCCCCGGTCGAACGGCGGGTGCTGCGCAGCCGGGGGCTTCAGGGAGGCCCGGCATGACGTACGCGCCGAACGGGTCCGGCGCCGGAGCCCGGCCTGCGCCCGGCTCGGGTGCAGCGCCCGGGTGCCGCTCCGCTGCCGCTCCCGCGCTGCTGATCGTCGCCCACGGCAGCCGCGACCCGCGGCACGCCGCGACCGTCACCGCGCTCACCGAACGCGTCCGCGCGCTGCGGCCGGACGTGCGTGTCGAGACCGGCTATCTGGACTTCTGCGCCCCGAGCGTGCCGCGGGTCCTGGACCGGCTGGCGGCGGACGGCGTACGCGAGGTCGTGGCGCTCCCCCTGCTGCTGACCCACGCCTTCCACGCCAAGTCCGACATCCCCGGGGTGCTGCGCGAGGCCGGTGCCCGGCTGCCGCGGCCGGCCATCACCCAGGCGGAGGTGCTGGGCCCCTCGCCGCTGCTGACCGCGGCCCTGGAACAGCGGCTGTACGAAGCCGGGGTGCGCCGCGGCGACCGTGCCTCGACCGGGGTCGTGCTGGCCTCGGCGGGCTCCTCAGACCCGGAGGCGATCGCAGTGATCGCAGCAATCGCGCGGGAGTGGCGGCACACCGGTTGGTGCGCCGTGCGGCCTGCGTTCGCCTCCGCATCTCTCCCCCGCACGGCGGACGCCGTGCGCGCCCTCCGCGCGGAGGGCGTCCGCCGGGTGGCGGTGGCGCCGTACGTCATCGCCCCGGGCCGGCTGCCCGACCGCATCGTGGCCGGCGCCCGGGAGGCGGACGCCGACTTCCTGGCGGACGTGCTCGGCCCGTGCCCGGAGCTGGCCCGGCTGCTGATCCGGCGCTACGAAGAGGCCCGCACGGCACGGCCGCTGACGGCGCTGAGCGCCTAGCCAGGGCCCGGCTCGTGCCGATGGCCGGGATCCCGGGTACGGCCCCCGGGACGCCCGGGCGCCTCACCGTCTCCGTGCGTACTCAGCCGACTTGACGCCGCGTATGAGTGTGCGGAGCGCGTCGGGCGTGGTCCAAAGGACGGTGTCCGGCTCGTCGCTCTCACGGATGCGGAGGGTGCCGTCACCGGCTGCGGCGACGTAGACGCAGGACGAGGCCTGCTCACTGTACGAGGACTTCTGCCAGTTCAGCGCTGACATGGAGGGGGTCCACCTTTCAGGTCGAAGCGAGGATGCTGTTTACGAGGTCCCTCGACCGGTTCGCCGGCAGGGCCACCTCTTCCATACGGTCAAGGACCTGTCGGTACACCTCCAGCTGTGCCGGGGAGTCCACGATGTCGCCGCCGTGCGTCGTGTCGATCTGTACCGTGTCGAGCTGCGTGACGGGCCCGTACACGTAGTCGACCCCACGAGCCGAACTGGGGAACTGCCCCGCGCCGAAGGGGATCACCTGGATGGTGACGTTCCCCCGGTCGCTGATCGCCAACAGGTGTTCGAGCTGGCTGCGAGCGACCGCCGCGCCGCCGAACTGCATGCGCAGGGCGGCTTCATGGATGATCGCCGTGTACGGCGGGGGGTCGTCCCGGTAGAGGACTGCCTGCCGTTTGATCCGGTAGGAGACACGGTGCTCGATCTCGTGCGGGAGCAGTCGTGGAACCGCACCGTCGAACAGTGCCCGGGCCTGGTCCGTCGTCTGCAGAAGTCCGGGGATGTTGACGATTTGTGCCACGCGGAGGGCCGTCGCGTGGTGCTCGATTTCGGCGAGGTCGAGGAAGCCGGTCGGAAGGATCTCCCGGTACTCCTCCCACCAACCACGCTTGCGCTCGCCGGTCATTCCGGCGAGCGCGTCGACCAGCGCCGCGTCAGTGCAGTCGTAATGACGGGCCAGTGCCCGCACCCGGTCGGCGCTGACGCCGTACCGCCCGGCCTCGATGTTGCTGATCCGGGACTGGGTGACCCCGAGCCGTGCCGCTGCGCCTGTCGCGGACAGGTCCGCCCGTTCGCGCAGCCTCCGCAACTCGGTACCCAGGCGTCGTCGCCGAACCGTTGACGGCGGGTGGGGCGTCGGCATCGTTCTCCCTTGCTCGCACACAGTGCCCTGGCGTCACCCCATCGAGGGGAAGTGTGTCGTAGACCATCAATTTCTAGAAAGTATTCCATGGAAAGTCGCTACGGTTGCGAACAAGCCAACCGGCCGCGTGCCCATCGGGCCGCAAATCGCCCTCCCCGCAGGAGACTTCCATGCTCACCGTAGCCCCGGGCTGGACCTACGCCCTCCACCTCCCGCACGATCCCCGCGCTCCGCGTATCGCCCGTACAACCTTGCGAGCCGTGCTCGACAGCCATGCCATGGGCGAACTCGCCGAGATCGCCGAGCTGCTGGCCTCCGAGCTGGTGACCAACGCCTACCGGCACACCGACGGACCGTCGTCCATGCGCCTGCGCGGCTCGGCGGGCGGACGGCTGCGGGTGACGGTCCGGGACACCGACCCGACGGTCCCGGCACCGTTCGACCGCTCCCCGCACTCGGCCGGAGTGGCGATCGCAGCCGACGCGGCCGGGGCACCGGAGACCGCAGCCAGTACGGCCGAGGCGCCGGACACCGAGGCCGACGGCGGGCGCGGGCTGGAGATCGTGCGGCTGTGCGCGGACAACTGGGGCAGTTGCCTGCTGGGGAGCGGACGTGACGACAACGGCCGCCCCGGGCGGGGGCCACGCGGCAAGCTGCTGTGGGTCGAGCTGGTACAACGAACCCGGTTCGTCATGGCGGCATGAGCGGACCGGCTCCAGCCACGCGGGCCGGTCCCTGGAAGACACGCGGGCCGGCCCTGGAAGAATGGCCGCGGCCGACCGGCCGGGCGATCGAAGCTGGGGAGCGCCGTGATCCGCGATCTGTACAACGTCCGCACCGTACCGGCGGAGCCGGGCACCACTCCGCTGACCCCGGAGGAGGAACGGCGGACCACGGCCGTCTTCTTCGCCGAGATCGGCACCAAGGTGGCCGAACACGGCTGGACCCGCTTCCCGGCCCACACGCCCGAGCAGCGCCGGCGACTCCTCCGCGTCGGCGAGATGCTGAGCGAGCACTGGGGCACGCCCGTGTCGGTGCTGGCGGAGGACGAGTGCTCGATGCGCTTCTCCCTCCCCGGCCACGAACTGCCGCCGTCGGCAGGAACGGCGCAGCACGAGCGGTAGGCCGGGGGGCCCGGCACACTTGCCGGCCCGGTCAGGGCAGCAGGGTTCGTGCCTCTTCCCGCGCCTCGGCGATCGGGGCGGGAAAGACGCGCAGACCATGAGCCACCAGCGCCCCCTCGTGCAGGAGCATCAGGGTTCGGCCCAGGCGCTCCGGGTCCGGCACGGGCAGCCCGCGGGCCAGGTCCGTGAAGAGGTCGAGCATCCACCGCTTCTGGCCGGTGATGATCCCGTAGGCGGGGTGTGCCGGGTCGCTGATCTCGGCGTGGGCGTTCACCATGCTGCACCCCTTGGAACTGTGCTCGGCCGCCCATGACTCCGACGCGTCGAAGACGGCCAGGATCCGGTCGGCCGGAGGGCCGGCGCCGTCGAGGCGTTCGGCGAGGTACGCGCGCCAGCGTTCGTCGCGGGCCGCCAGGTATTCCACGACGATCTGCTCCTTCGAGCCGAACCGGTCGTAGAGCGTCTTCTTCGTGACGCCCGCCTCGGCCGCGATCAGGTCCACGCCGACCGCGTGGATGCCCCGCTCATAGAAGAGCCGTTCCGCCGCCACGAGGGCCCGCCGGGCGCCGGGCGTCATGGTGATCCGTCGGGGCTGTGCTGTCTCGGCCATGCCGTTCAGTATACCGACCTGTATAGTGGGGAGCCAGTAAACCGATCTGTCTAGTCGTACGGGAGTGAGCCAAGTCGTGAACCTCCTGCTCTCCGGGGCCTTCGTCCTCTGCTGGAGTTCCGGATTCATCGGTGCCAAGCTCGGCGCCGGCAGCGCGGGCGCGGTGACCGTGCTGATGTGGCGGTTCCTGCCGCTGGCCCTCGTTCTCGTACTCGTCGCCCTGCTGCTGGACCGGGCGCCGTGGCGCGGTCTCCGTCCCCGCGACGGCGGGCGGCAGGTCCTGATCGGCGCGCTGTCGCAGAGCGGCTATCTGCTCACCGTCTACTACGCCATCCAGCTCGGCGTCTCCAGCGGCACGACCGCCCTGATCGACGGCACCCAGCCGCTGGTCGCGGGCGCACTGGCGGGGCCTCTGCTGCGGCAGTACGTCACCGCCCGGCAGTGGCTCGGCCTGTGCCTCGGACTGGCCGGGGTCGCCGTGGTCACCACGGCGGACGCGTCTGCGGCCGCCGGCGTGGTCTGGTGGGCGTATCTCGTGCCGTTCGCCGGGATGCTGTCCCTGGTGGCGGCCACCATGCTGGAGAGCCGCTCGCGCCACCGCGTCGAGCCCAGGGTCGCCCTCACCGTCCACTGCGCCACCAGCGCGGCCGTCTTCACCGGTCTCGCCGTGGTGACGGGTGCCGCGGTCCCGCCCGCCGAGCCGTCGTTCTGGCTCGCGGTCGGCTGGCTCGTCGTGCTCTCCACCTTCGGCGGCTACGGCCTCTACTGGCTGGTGCTGCGCCGGTCCGGCGTCATGCGGGTGAACACCCTGATGTTCCTGATGGCACCGGTCACCGCGGTGTGGGGCGCACTGATGTTCGGGGAGCCGTTCGGGCCGCAGACGGCGATCGGGCTGGCGATCGGGCTGGCCGCGGTGGCGGTCGTCCACCGGACGGGCGGGGCACGCCGATCCGGCACCGGCCGGCCGGTGTCCGAAGACGGGCTCCGGACGCTCGGCGGACGCGGAGGCGGGGGCAGCGGCGGCGGGGTGTGGTTCCCGCCGGGCGGGACAGCTCGGGTCCGCGTCCGGCTCAGCCGGCGCAGAGCAGCCGTGTCTCGCTGCCCGGGATCCCCTTGGCCCACCAGTGGTCGTAGCGCTGGTACGCCCTCGGCTCGCGGTCGGCGAGGAACGTGACGAGCGACTCGGCTTCCGCGGCCAGCCCCTCCCAGACAGGGGCGGCGAGGGGGTGGAACGCGGTGGCCTCGACGCCCCCGTCGACGGGACGCCAGACGCCGGCGACGTGGCCGTCGACCAGCAGCGTGGGCAGCACATCGCCGTTGACGCGCGTGACGAGCTTGCGGTACGCGGGCGGTATGACGCGGCCGCGGTCGGCGTAGGCCAACAGCACGCTGTCCCACATCGCCATCAGCCGCGGCGGGGCGGGGATGTCACCGGGCGGCCTCGGCGCGCCGGGGACGTCGTACAGCACCGTGTCGCCGGGCCCCCGCAGCTCCACCAGTTCGCCGGCGAGCGCCCGGACGGCCGCTGTGGCCCTGTCCCGCCGGACCAGCGTGAACTGCGCGATGTCCGCCACCGACGCCGGGCCGAAGCCCGCGAGGTAGCGCCGGACCAGCGCCTGGAGTCCCCGGGCGGCGACGTCGGGATCCGCCGGTCCGGGCCGTTCGCCGGCCGCGACGTACGAGGGTCTGGCGCCGAACGACCAGGGCCCGCCCGTCGGCGCGTGCCACAGCGGCGCGTACTGCCGCAGCATCCGCTGTGCCGCCGGATCCGCCGGCCCGCCGAGCTGCTCGCCGAGCCAGGCTGCTGTCTCGGCGGCGGTCCGCGGCCGGTCGGCGTACGCCAGCAGACCCGGGATCAGGACGCCCGCGTCGTCGGCGGTGAGCCCGGAGGCTCTGAAGCGGGAGTCGCCGAGTCTGGAGGCGCGCAGGGTCGGCTCCATGGCCTCACGGAAGATCCGGTAGTCCTCGGCGTGGACCAGGTGCAGGGTGATCCGCATCAGCGTCGCCTTCACGGTCCGGAAACCCGCCACGGCGGCGTCGAGGTCCGCCGGGTCGAAGCCGCTGAGCCTGTTCCACAGCGCGATGTACGGCGAGGCCGGCTGCTGCGCCTGGAGCGCGACCACGCGCCGCACCGCTTCCTCGACGCCGAGGGGCTCGCGGCCCAGCAGCAGCTGACGGGCGAGCGTGGCGCGGTTGAGTTCCCGTGCGGTGGTGCTCATGCGGCCCCGCCCGCCCGGAGAAGGGTGACGCCCGCGGCCGCGCAGTCGTCCTCCAGGTCCGCCGGGGCGTCGCCGTCCGTCACCAGCGTCCAGCCGCCGGGGAGTTCCGCCCAGGCGGGGACGTCGGCCACGGCGAGCTTGGTGGAGTCCGCCAGCACGACGACCCGGTCGGCCCGTGCCGCGACCCGTTCCTTGACCGCCGTCTCCTCCAGCGTCGGCTCCCCCACGCCGCGGTGCGGGTCGACGGCGTCGGCGCCGAGGAAGGCGACCGAGAACGACAGCCGGTCCAGGGCCAGATCCGTCAGCGGTCCGACGAGTCCGTGGCTGAGCGGCCGGACCTGCCCGCCCAGCATCACCACATCGATTTGCGGCGACTCGGCGAGCACCGCGGCGGTTTCGAGCCCCCGGGTGGCGACGAGGGCGCGTCCGCTCGCCGCCTCGGCCAGCCGCCGGGCCAGCGCCGCGCAGGTCGTTCCGGCGTCGACGAACACCGCGCCGGTGTCCGGCACCAGCTCCAGCGCCACCTCCGCGACAGCGGCCTTCGCCCGGCGCCGGACCAGTGCGCTCTCGCCGACCGGCCGCTCGTGGAAGGCGTCCGGCACGACGGCTCCGCCGTACGTCCGCGCCACCTTCCGGTCCTCGGTGAGCCGGCCGAGGTCGCGCCGGACCGTGGAGGGTGACACGGCCAGGACGGCGGCGAGCTTTTCGACCTGCGTCGTTCCCTCACGCAGCAGCCGGAGCAGTTGCTCGTGCCGCTCCCGGGTGCTCCGCCGTGCGGCGCGCTGCGCCATCCCTGTCTCCGTTCCTCTCGTCGCGCCGCCGGGCGCGAGCCGCCGCTCGGCCCGCCGTGGTCCGTGTCAGCCGTAGGTCTTGCGGATCAGCGGTGCGAACGGGCTGTAGTCGACCGCCGCACGATACGCCGACAGCATCGTGCCGTGGTCGGCGCGGCCGGTTCCCGCGATGTCGAAGGCCGTGCCGTGGTCGACGGAGGTGCGCAGGATCGGCAGGCCGACGGTGACGGAGATGGTGCCGTCGAAGTCGTATGTCTTGGCCGGGATGTGGCCCTGGTCGTGGAAGTGCGACAGCACGCCGTCGAACCGTCCGGTGAGCCCCTGGTGGAAGACCGAGTCGGCGGGGACCGGACCGGTGACGTCCAGCCCGTCGGCGCGGGCCGCCTCGCAGGCGGGGGCGATGTGCAGGATCTCCTCGTCCCCGAAGGCGCCGTTCTCGCCGCCGTGCGGGTTGACGGCCGCGACGGCGAGCCGGGGCTGTTCCGTGCCGAACACGCGCAGGGCGGTGACGGCCTCGCGGATGGAGCCCGCGATCCGCTCCTCGGTGAGCTGGTCCAGCGCCTTGCGCAGCGCCACATGCCGGGTGGTGAAGAAGATCCGCAGATGGTGGCCCGGGACCGCGGTGTTGCGCACCACGAACATGGTGTCCTGGCGGGTCACACCGGTCAGCTCGCCGAGCATCTCGGTGTGGCCGAGGTGTTCCGAACCGGCCTGCCAGATCGCCTCCTTGTTGATCGGCCCCGTCACGATCCCGGCGACGGAGCCGTCGAGGGCGGCCTTGGTGGCGGTCTCGATCGCGGCGACGGCGGCGCGGCCCGCGCGGGCGTCGACCGTGCCCCACGCGGGCACGTCCGAGCCCAGCACGCCGGTGTCGACGATGTCGATCACCCCGGGGCCGGCGGGCTCGGTGTCGAAGCCGCTCACCTCGCGGACCTCGACGTCGAGGCCCGCCGCCACGGCTCCGCGGCGCAGCGCCTCGGTGTCACCGACGGCGACACCGTGGTGGTCCGGCCGCCCGGCGACCTCGGCGAGCGTGCGTGCGGTGATCTCGGGGCCGATGCCGACCGGGTCGCCGAGTGTGAGGGCGAGGACGGGACGGGTCACGGGTTTCTCCTCTGGGTGGTTCCGGTGGTTCTGGACCGTTCTTGCCCGGTCAGGGCTGTTCGCTCGCGGGGCCCGCGGGCGGGGCCGCCCGTGCCTGGCGGCGGTTGACCGCCGCCGCTCGTCTCAGGTGTCCGACGCAGTCGACCACGGTGCCGGCGTCACCGACCAGGCCGCCCTTGGTGACGACCGGCAGCCCGGCCCACGGGCCGCCGACGAAGCTGCCGGCCACCGCGAGCGGCACGATCTCGTCCTCGACGTCGAGCCCGGCGGCGGAGAGTTCGGCGAAGACCGCCGCCGAGACGTCACCCCCGGTGGCGAACAGCCCGTCGACGGGGTGGCGTTCGAGCGCGGTACGGACCGTGCGGGCCAGGGCCGAGGGCAGTTGCCCGGCCTCTTCCGGCGTGGTGTCGACGACATCCGTGTCGTCGAGGACCGTGGCGAGCAGAACGACCTGGCCCGGGGCGGCCTCCGCCAGGGCACGGGTCAGATCGCCGGCCGTCGCCGCGACATCGGGGAGGACGGAGCGCCGGGTCCCCGCGCCCGCGGCCCGGCCCGGCCGCGGGCGGACGGTGACGACCTGCTCCTCGGCGGCGAGACGGGCCAGCTGGGCGCGGGTCAGGGCGGTGGTGGAACCGGACACGGCCAGCAGCGGAAAGCCCTCGGACCGTCCGGTGAGGCCGAGCGCCCGGGCCAGCGCCACGGAGCCGGGGCCGCAGTCGACGCCGACCCAGCTCGTGCCGGCGGGCGCGGCGGCGACCGCCGCGGCGGCGGCCCGGTCCAGGTGGTCGGTGGTCAGGGCGTCCACGACGATCACGTCCACGCGCTCGTCCAGCAGCTTCCGCACCCGGCCGCGGAGCTGCTGCCCGTCGGCCGTGACGGCGGACAGCGGCAGATGCCCGATCCGCAGGGCCGGGGCCTGCCTGCCCAGCAGTTCCGCGATGTCGGAGGAGGGCAGCGGCGAGCGCGGGTCGCGGGCCAGCTCGGTCTCCTCCAGCCGTACGCCGTCCAGGAGCTGGGTGCCCTGCACGGTGTGCCGGCCCGCCTCGGGGTGCGCCGGGGCGCACAGCGCGACGGCATGCCGGCCGGAACTCTCCCGCACGGCGCGCAGCGTGGCCTCGGTGGTGGCGCCCGGATTGCCCCGCAGGGTGGAGTCGACGCGGTTGCTGACCAGCGTGGCGGGTCCGCCGCGGCGGACGGCAGCGGTGACCCGGCGTGCCGCTTCGCCGGGCGGGCAGTGCCGGCAGTCGGTGCTGACGACCACCGCGTCGAAGCGAGCGGTGAGGTCGGGGAGCACGCCGAGGTCCTGGTCGGCGCCGACCGTGACGGAGCGCAGTCCGGCACGGGCGAAGCCCGCCGCTGTGGCGTTCGCTCCGGTGAGGTCGTCGGCGACGACCAGGACCGCCGCCGGGCTGCTCATGGATTCGGGCACGGGCTCGCTCCCGGTCTCGCCGCTCACAGGAGGGTGCTCGCGATCAGGAGCAGCGGCAGCGACCCCAGCCACACGGCGGTGGTGATGCCGGACCAGCCGCGCAGGGCGGCGACACCGTCGAGCCCGGTGAACCGGGTCACCACCCAGAAATAGGAGTCGTTGAAGTAGCTGAACACCATGGACCCGGCGCAGCAGGCCAGGGCCGCGAGCAGCGGGGAGATGCCGAGCCCGGCGACCAGCGGAGCGGTGACGGAGGCCGCGGTGATCATGGCGACGGTGCCGGACCCCTGGGCGACGCGCACCAGGGAGGCTATGAGGAAGGGCACCAGGACACCGGGGAGGCTCCAGGAGGAGATGGCCTCGGCGAGTTCGTCACCGACACCGGTGTCGCGGAGCACCTGGCCGAGGGCGCCGCCCGCGCCGGTGATCAGGATGATCAGCCCTGCGGACGCGGCGGCCTCGGAGAGCCAGCCGCCGACCTGGCTGCGGGTGGTCCAGCGGGGCAGCAGCACATAGACCGCCAGCACGATGCCGATCAGAAGGGCCACCACGGGGCTGCCGACGAAGGCGAGCACACCGGCCACCGCGGACGGGGTGTAGTCCTCGCCCGCGAGGTCGCCCTGCGCGTTCTTGTCGACGGCGGTGACCACGGTGTTGGCGACGATCAGCAGCAGGGGGACCAGGAGCGGCAGGCTCGCGAGGCCCGCGCGGATCCGGTGGGGCTTCGCCCCGGCGGGCGGCTCGCCCAGGGCGGCGGCGGGGTCGTACGCCGGGTCCCGGCCCTCGCCGGCCGCGGCGGTGCCCGCTTCCGCGCCGCCCGTGGCGGCACCGCCCGTGCCGGCGGTGCCCGCGGTCACGGAGCCGTAGACCGCCTCGCGCACCTCGGGATCGAGGTCCTTCTCCAGCTTGGGCCCGATCCAGCGGGCGTAGCCGATCACGACCGGCAGCAGGACGACGGCGAACACCAGGCCCGCCAGCACCAGCGCGCCGAGGTCGGCCTCCAGGATGCCCGCCACTCCGAGCGGCCCCGGGGTCGGCGGAACCAGATGGTGGGTGAGCGTCATGCCGCAGCCCAGGGACAGCGCGAGCGTGACATAACCGGCCCGCTTGACCCGGGCGATGGAGCGCGCCAGCGGGTTCATGATGACGAAGCCGGAGTCGCAGAACACCGGGATCGACACCACGGCGCCCGTCGTGCCCATCGCCCACGGCTCCCTGCCCCTGCCCAACGCCCGGACGAAGGCCCGCGCGAGCGCGTCGGCGCCGCCGGAGACCTCCAGGATCTTGCCCAGTCCGACGCCGAGGCCGATGACGATGCCGATGGAACCCAGCGTCGTACCGAAGCCGTTGGTGATCGACTCCAGCACGTCCGTCACCGGTGCGCCGGCGACGAATCCGGTGACGAGGGCCGCCACGAGCAGCGCGACGAAGGCGTCGAGCCGGGTGCGCAGCACGATCACGATGATCGTGGCGATGCCGATCACGAGGGCCGCCAATAGTTGCAGATCCACGCTGATCCTCCTCGCCGGAAGCCCGGTCGGGCACGTCACTGGTACATCGGTCCGGCCATGATGCACCCGCTACATGCGCGGAACAAGCACTCGGAAGGGTTATCTTGCGGATTCTGCGCAACTTCGCGGACCCCCGGGGCAGCCGGAAGCCCGGAGTACGCCCCCGAGGGCCCCGGCAGAACCCGGTCCGGCCCCCGCCCGGCACGGCCCCCGCCATCGGTCCGCCGCGGCTCCGGCCGGATTCCGCCCCGGCTCCGGCCGACACCGGTCCGGCCCCCGATCCCGCCCCCGTCCCCGTCCGGGCCCGGTTCCAGCCCGCTCCGCCCCGGCCCCGGTTCCAGCCCGCTGCCGCCCCCGGCCCCGGTTCCAGCCCGCTGCCGCCCCCGGCCCCGTTCAGTCCTCCGTCATCGCCAGGAGCTTGGTGACCGTGTTCCAGTTGCGGGTCGTCGCCTCGGCGCCCAGCCGGCGCCGGTCGAGGAGCGGGCTGAGCCTGCTGCGCCCGAGGCCGTTCGGAAAGCGGCCGTAGAGCTCGCGGCCGCCGGCGGCGAGACGGTATTCGTCCGGGGCGTAGGACGACGGGTCGATCGCGTCGAGCGGTTCGGGGTCCGCCGGCGCGGACAGGAACGTGACGGTGTACTTCGCCGGGTCCGAGGCCGGGTCCGGGAACGGGTTGGCTTCGGCGGCGGCCCGCAGCTCGGCGGCGGTGCGGACCATGACGGTGACGGGGAAGCCGAAGCGGTCCTCGAGGGCCCGCCCGATCGCGGCCGCCAGTTCGGCCGGGTCCCGGTCGGCGCCGGTGAAGACGGCGTTGCCGCTCTGCAGCAGGGTGCGCACCCCGTCGAGGCCGAGCCCGCCCAGCAGCTCGCGCAGTTCCGCCATCGGGACCTTCTTGTTGCCGCCCACGTTGATACCGCGGAGCAGCGCCACGTACGTCGTCGTCATGGTCCGGACGCTACGCGAAACAGGCCCCGGCCTCGCCCGGAAACGGGTGGTGGGACGGGGTGCGCGGGGTTGGCGTCCGGTCATGACCCCCGGATCCGGCGACCACGCGGCCGCTGCTCACCCCTACACGCGCGACGACAAGGAGGACTTCACCGCGCTCTTCACGGACGAGGACGTCGCGCGCCGGATGGGCAGCGGCCCGCAGCCCGAGGCGGCGGTCCGCGCGCTGTTCCGGCGGGTGTTCGACGAGGTGTGTCCGCAGCGGCTGTTCGACGTCCGGGCGGTGCGGCGGCGGGCCGACGGCCGCTGCACCGGCCACGCGGAGATCAAGCCGACGGCGCAGTCGGGCGGTACGGGATCGTCTGCGCGCCGGCGCGGGAGGGCTGGGGCAGGGGCTGGGCACCGAACTGGCCCGCGCCCTCACGCGATACGGGTTCGGGGAGCTGGGGGCCGGACGCGGTGCACGCGACCGTCGCGGAGGAGAACACCGCGTCGCTGCCCCTGCTGGAGCGGATCGGCTACGACCGGGTGCGCGGCATCCGCGAGGACGACGGCAGCGTCACCCGGCTGCTGACGTGCGGGGCCGGCCGCGCGCGGGAAGCGGCGGACGGGGCACCGGAGTTCTGAGCCGCGCACGAGGGAGCAGTGGGGACGGGCACCCGGCCGCGCAGGGCGAAGCGGTGAGTACGGGCACCCGGCCGGCCACCACGCGGGTACGGCGGGCCCGAGGGCACCCGCGAACCCCGGGGCACCCCGAGGGCCGCGGGCCCGGGGCGCCCGCCGTACGAGGCCGGGCCACCGCACACGACCGGCCGCCGTGCCCGGTGGGGCGGGCACGGCGGCCGGTGCGGTGAGGCGGGTCGGCCCCGCGGCCGGTTACTCGACGACCTTCAGGAGCTTGTTCGGGGTGTCACCGGTCGGGTTGGAGATGGCGTCCGCGGTGGCGCCGTCGGTGAGCGCGGTGGCGACGTCGGCCGGGGTGGCGTCGTTGTGGCCGCCCAGGTAGACGGCGGCGGCGCCGACCACGTGCGGGGTCGCCATCGACGTACCGGAGATGGTGTTGGTGCCGGTGTCGCTGTCGTTCCAGGTGGAGGTGATCTCCGAGCCCGGGGCGTACAGGTCGACGACGCTTCCGTAGTTCGAGAAGCTCGACTGCGTGTCGCCCTCGGCGCTGGAGGCGACCGTGATGGCCTCCTCCACGCGGGCCGGGGAGCTGGAGCCCGCGTCGCTGGACTCGTTGCCCGCGGCCACACCGAAGGTGACACCGGCGGCGATCGCCTGGCGAACGGCCTCGTCGAGGGCCTCGTCGACGCCGCCGCCGAGGCTCATGTTGGCGACGGACGGGCCCGAGGCGTTCTCGGTGACCCAGTTGATGCCGGCGACGACCTGCTCGGTGGTGCCGGAGCCCTGGTCGTCGAGGACGCGGACCGCGACGACGTCCGCCTTCTTGGCGACGCCGTGCGCGGCACCGGCGATGGTGCCGGCGACGTGCGTGCCGTGGCCGTTGCCGTCGTCGGCCGACTCGTCGCCGTCGATGGCGTCGAAGCCGTGGCTGGCGCGGCCCTCGAAGTCCTCGTGGGTGACACGGACGCCGGTGTCGATGACGTAGGCGGTGACGCCCTCACCCGCGCTGTCCGGGTAGTTGTAGGCGCCGTCACCCTCGGCCTCGGCCTGGTCGATGCGGTCCAGGCCCCAGGACGGCGGGTTCGACTGGGTGCCGCTGATCGTGAACTTCTTGTTGGCGACGACCTTGTCGACGGCCGGGTCGCCGGCGAGCTTCTTGGCCTCGGCCTCGGTCAGACCGCTGGCGGAGAAGCCGTCCAGGGCGCCGTAGTTGCGCTTGAGCGTGCCGCCGTACTCCTTGGCGAGGTCCTTCTTGCCGGTGGCCTCGAGGGTCTTCGCGCCGGCGTCGTCCTTGAGCATGACGACGTAGCTGCCGCTGATCGCCGTCTTGGCGTCGGTGCCGTAGACCTTGCCCTCGGCGGGGGCGGCTCCGGCCGGAAGGGCCATGAGCGTCGCGCCGGTCACCGCCGCGGCGGCGGTGATGGCGATGGTGAGCCGGCGCTTGCCGGAACGCTTGTGAGTAGCCATGAAGAGGGATCTCCTCGTGTGCTGTGTGGGGGGATGGAAGCGTTGCCGCAACTCGCCCGGTTCGCAGGAAGATGTGCGCCCCGGGTAGCTCGAAAGCCTGACCGATTGACGCGCTCAATTCAATGCGGAGATCAATGTTCGGCTATCGGTGTGGCACAGGTCACAACCAGTCGGTAACTTCAAATGACGCCATACCGGCTCCAGTTGGGGCGGAATCCCTCAACTCGGTTGGGTGTAAGGGGCCCCGACCGCCTCCGGTAGGGGTCCCGCCCACGCCAAAAGGCGGAGAAAGCGGGCCGCCGGTTCACCGGAGCGCAGGATGAACGGCGTCCCGGCCCGCCCTAGTTTGGTGTTGACGGGGCAGCGGTGAGGCGCCGCCGGCGTCATCACGGGATCCGCTCGGCGGGCGCGACCGGTGTCCGCCGGCCCGGCCCGCGCCGCTGCCGGAGCCGCACGGCGAAGAACTGCCCCGTACGACGAAGAACTGCCCCGCGGGGAGACCGCACCGGGGACGGCCTCCCCGCGGGGCGCGCGGGCAGAGGAGGGCGCGGGCGGCGAGCCGGAACGCGCCTTGACGCGTACGGCGGCGGCCGCACCGGGCCGGTGCGGCCGCCGCCTCGCGGTCACGGCCGAGCCCTCCGCCTCGCGCTCTCGGCCGAGCCCTCCGCCGCACGGTCACGGCCGAGCCCTTTGCCGCACGCCCGGGCCGAGCCCTCCGCCGTGCGCTCAGGCCGAGTCCCGCCGCCGTGCGCTCACGACGGCTGAGCCCCTGACCGTGCTCTCACGGCTGTGCTCTCACGGCCGTGCTCTCACGGCTGTGCCTCGCCGTGCGCGCACGGCCGGGTCACGGCTGCCGGAGCTCCGCCTCGATCAGGTCGGCCGCGCGGGACGTCCCGCCCTCGGCGGCCATCTCCCGGCGGAGTTCCGCGGACCGTTCGGCCACCCGCGGGTCACCGGTCAGGGCCAGCACCGCCTCGCGCAGTGCCTCGGGCGTGGCCTCCTCCATCGGCAGGTGGCGGGCGACGCCCAGCTCCTGGAGCAGGTCGGCGTTGGCGAACTGGTCGGCGGCCTGGGGCACCGCCACCATGGGAACGCCGCAGGCCAGCCCCTCCTGGGAGCCGCCCATCCCCGCGTGCGTGACGAACGCGTCGGCCTGCTTCAGGATCGCCAGCTGCGGCACCCAGGTGTGCACCTCGAAGTTGGCGGGGATTTCGCCGAGTTCGGCCGCGTCGGTGAACTTGCCGATCTGCAGCACCACATGCCAGCCGTCGAGACCGCCGAACGCCTCGATGCAGGCCCGGTAGAACCCGGGCTGCTTGGTGAAGCTGGAGCCCAGCGACACCAGGAGCACGCGTTCCGCGTCCGCCGGTCGTTCCCAGTCGCCCTGGTGAGCCCGGTCGCCCTGGCAGGGGCCGACGAAGGTGTACACGGACGGGTCGACGCGGTCGGCGTTGGGCTGCATGGCCCGCGGGATCAGCGCGACGCACCGCCGCGGCCGGCCGATGAGCCGGTCGGGGTCCGTGTGGTCCATGCCGTGCTCGTCGAGCCACGCCTGATAGCGCTCGAAGTACGCGATGCCGCGCGGGGTCTGCCGGACCGGCTCCCACATCGGCTCAGCGACCTCCTGCTCGTACCCTTCCCAGGCGACCATGCACGGGGAGAGCAGGACGGCGGGCACGCCCCAGCGGTGGGCGAGCACGGGTGCCGGATAGGCGGCGATGTCGTGCAGGACGAGATCCGGCTCGTCGCCCTCGTAGGCGGCGAGCTGCTGCGGCAGCGCCTGGATCGCGTCGTTCAGGAACGGCTCCACGTTGTCCAGCAACCCCTCCCCCCAGGCGTCCGGGTCGTCGTCCGTCGGCAGGGTGCTGCGGTAGACCTTGGGCTCGGCACCGGCGCCGGCGACGACGTCCGCCAGCTGCGGCGGGATGGCGTAGGTGACGCGGTGGCCGCGGGCGGCGAGTTCACGGACGACCTCCAGACTGGGGTTGACGTGACCGTGGGCGGCGATGCTGAACATCGCGATGTGGGCAGGCTTGCGAGCACGCTGCATGAGCGCACGCTCCTCGAGTGATGACGTACGGCACCGGGCCGCACGGAGGACAGACAGGGGCGCTGGTGACCGAGGCGTCGTCACTCGTAGATCTGGAAGGCCATGCCCGGAAGACTAGACGATACGCACCGTCTCGAACAATCGATTTCCCGGCGAGCCACCACGCCGACCGTCCCGCTGCCCCCGGCGCGCCCGCCCGGCACCCCTGTCCGGCGCCCCTGTGGCGGAGCGGCCCGGCATGCCTGCCCGGCGACCTTGTCCGGCGGAGCGGCCCGGCGTCCCGGGACCGGCGTCCTTGTCCCGCGGAGCGGCCCGGCGTCCCGACCGGCCCGCGCCCCGGCCACTGCCCCACGCCGCATCCGCTCTCCCGGAAGCCCTCCGCTCTCCCGGAAGCCCTCCGCTCTCCCGGGATTGCGCCGCCCCCCGGAACTGCGCCGCCCCCC
This sequence comes from Streptomyces lycii, assembly GCF_009735685.1. Lineage (GTDB taxonomy): Bacteria > Actinomycetota > Actinomycetes > Streptomycetales > Streptomycetaceae > Streptomyces > Streptomyces lycii. The sequence goes on from NZ_WHPN01000255.1 coordinate 50,881, forward strand.
GGAACTGCTCGGCTTCCCCGACAGCCCCCCGCTCCCCCGGCCCCGTCCGCCGCCGTCCGCCGCCGTGCGCCGGGCCCGGATTCCGTGTCCGGGACCGACGGCCGTTCACCGCTGGTAGCGGGCCAGCACGAGATTGCCGTCCCGTACCAGCCGGGTGCCCAGCTCCTCCATGCCGATCGCACCGCTGTAGAACTCCTGGAGCGCGGGCGTGGCGATCTTGTCCTTCCATTCCGGATAGCCGCGCACCGACTGGGCCGGGGCCGGATACAGCTCCCCGGCGAGCGCGGTGCCGGTCGCCCAGCCGTGCCGCTCGGTGTGCAGGGCCGGGTCCGCCAGCGCCTCGGTGGCGGTCGGCAGCATCCAGTCGCCGCGGGCGAGGCGTACCAGATTGCGGGGCCGGAGGAAGAAGGCGATGAACCGCACCGCCTCCTCCGGATACGGGCAGTCCCGCGCCACCGACAACGTCTGCGGGCTCACGCCCTGCCGCAGTCCCTCGCGCCCCGCGGGCGCCGGCAGCACCGTCCACGCGAATCCGTCCGGCGCCTGCTGTTCGACCTGCTGCCGGTACGAGAACCCGAGCGGCACCATCGCGTACTTCCCCGCGAAGAAGCCCGGCAGCGTGTCGGAGCCGCCCATGCCGAGCGTGCCGCGGGACGCCGAGCGGTCCGTGTTGACCTGGTCGTGCACGATCCCGGGCACCACCCGGTCGGCCGCGCCGAAACGGATCTCCGCCTTCCCGTCCGTGCCGCGGTGGAAGACCCGGCCGCCGGCGGAGAGCGAGAGGTTGAGCGTCGAGGAGACCGGTTCCTTGAGCGGCCAGGCGACGCCGAACGTGCCGCCCCGGGTCAGCTTCCGGGCGGCCGCGCGGAACTCCGGCCAGCTCCACGGGTCGTCCGGGGTCGGAATCCGTACGCCGCCGGCCGCCTCCAGCAGCTTCCGGTTGGCGATCAGGACCCGGGGCTCCTGGAGGAACGGCACCCCGTGGATTCCGCCGTCGAACGTCGCGGTGCGCCAGCTCCGTTCGGGGATCGACTCCCGCAGCCCGCGCGGGAGCAGCGGGCCGAGGTCGGTCAGATAGCCGCCGTAGGCGAAGTCGGCCAGGTCGTCGGAGGCGTCGTGGATGACGTCCGGCGCCTCGCCGCCCTCGAAGGCGGTCAGCAACTGGTCGTGCACGCTGTCCCAGCTGCCCTGGACATACTCCACCCGGACCCGCGGATTGGCCTCGTTCCACTCCCGGACGAGCTGTTTGTTGATCTCCACGGACTCCTGCTGCCAGGCCAGGGACTGGAAGCGGAGCCGGATCGTGCCGTCCGGCCCCCGCCGGTCGTCGCGGCCGGCGGCGCAGCCCGGCAGCAGCGCCGCGGCGGGTGCGGCCACGGCCGCGGACAGCAGGGCGCGCCGGCGCATCAGCTCTTCACCGCCCCGGTCAGCATTCCGCCGGTGATACGGCGCTGGATGACGGCGAACACGAGCAGCGAGGGCAGCGTCGCGAGGAACGCGGCGGCGGCGAGCGGCCCGAGGTCGGCGACGCCCTCCGCCCCGATGAAGTGGGTGAGGACGACCGGCATGGTCTGCTTCTCCGGTGACTTGAGCAGGACGAGCGCGAAGAAGAACTCGTTCCAGGCGGTGATGAACGCGAACATGGCCGTGGCGACGACTCCCGGGGCCAGCAGCGGCGCGGTGACCGACACCAGGGTGCGCAGCCGTCCCGCGCCGTCGACGGCCGCGGCCTCCTCCAGTTCGCGGGGCACCGCGCGGACGTAGCCGGTGAGCATCCACAGCGCGAACGGCAGCGACCAGACGACGTACACCATGATCAGTCCCGGCAGGGCGTTGATCAGGCGCAGCTCCTTGAGCACCAGGAACAACGGGATGATCACCAGTACGAACGGGAACGCCTGGCTGACCACCACCCACCCCGTGGCCGCCCGCGCCAGCCGGCCCCGGTGCCGCGCCATGACGTAGGCCATCGGGGTCGCGATCACGACGGCGATGACGGCGGCCGCGGTCGCCGCGAGCAGGCTGTTCCCGGCGGAGCGCAACAGCGGCTGCTCGTCGAACGCCTGGCGGAAGTTCGCCAGGGTCGGGTCCTCGGGCCACCAGGTGGGGTGCAGCGTGGCCAGCTCGCCCGGGGGCTTGAAGGCGGTGGACAGCAGCCACAGCAGCGGGAAGCCCAGGAAGACCAGATAGCACAGCAGCGCGAGGTGACGGCCCGCGCTGCCGGCCGTGCGGCGCGGCGAGCGGCGGGCGCCCGCCCCGGCGGTACGGGCCGTCATCGCGCCGCCTCCGTGCCGGTGTCCGCGGTGCGCGCCGGGGACCGGGCCGGGTCGGGGGCGGGGCGGCCGGAGCCGCGGCCGCGGTCACCGCGGAGGCTGCGGCGGCGGCTGCGGTCGTGGCGGCCGTCGTGGTCGCCGCGGAGGCTGCCGGCGAGATACACCGCCAGCAGGACGGAGATCACGGCGACCATCACACAGCCCATCGCTGCGGCGTAACCGTACTGCCCGTAACGGAAGGCCTCCTCGTACGCGAACAGCATCGGCAGCCGGGTGCGGCCGCCCGGGCCGCCGTTGGTGAGGACGTAGACCAGGGCGAAGGAGTTGAAGTTCCAGATGAAGTTGAGCGCGGTGATCGCAAGGGCGACCGGCTTCAGCGCGGGCCAGGTCACGCTGCGGAAGCGGCGCCAGGCACCGGCTCCGTCCATGGCCGCGGCCTCGTGCAGCTCGCGCGGGACGTTCTGGAGTCCGGCGAGCAGCGCGACGGTGGTCTGCGGCATGCCCGCCCAGATGCCGACCACGACGACGGCCGGGAGGGCGGTCGCCAGCCCGGTCAGCCAGTCGGTGCCGCCGCCGAGGTGCAGATCGCGCAGCGTCTCGTTGAGGATGCCCGCGTCGGGGTGGTAGACGAGCCGCCACATGATGCCGACGACGACCTCCGGCATCGCCCAGGGCACGATCGCGAGGGCGCGGACCAGCCAGCGGAAGCGCAGTTCCCGGTTGAGCAACTGCGCCAGACCGAGGGCCAGCAGGAACTGCGGGACGGTGACGCCCACCGCCCACATCAGGCCGATCCTGAAGGACTCCCAGAACAGGGTGTCCCGGAGCAGGTCCCGGAAGTTGAGCAGTCCCGTCCACGAGGTGGGCTCGGTGCGGCCGGACTGCGCGTCGGTGAAGGCCAGCGCGATGCCGTAGAGCAGCGGGCCGACGCTCAGGACCAGGATCGGTATGAGCGCGGGCAGCACCAGGAACCAGGCGCCGGGGAGGGAGCGGTCCACTCCCCCGCGCCCTGGCCCGGGCCCGCGGCTGTCCGGCCGCGGCGGGGCGGTCACGAGTGTCACGGCATCGGCTCCTCGGGGAC
>NZ_WHPN01000256.1:0-4257 GCF_009735685.1 Streptomyces lycii
TGACCGCGCCGGGTGACCGCGCCGGGTGACCGCGCCGGGTGACCGCGCCGGGTGACCGCGCCGCCGCGCACACGCGCGCCCCGCCACGCCGCCGCACACGCCAAGTGCCTGGGAAACGGTCGTGGCGGGGGACAGCCGCGACGCCTTGCGTCGCCGCCCGCCGCGCACACCTGAATTACCGTCGTGAATTCCCGAGAATTCCAGCATTATCAAGGCGGAAAGCGACTTCAAGCGCGCCGCGAGCCGAGCTATATTTGAATTGTTCCCGGGAAAACCGGAAATAAAAGCCCGCCGATTGGCATTCCCGCTCGATATTGAATTACGGGTGGAGTGTGCCCACAAGGCGGCGAAATAGAAAGCTCGCAGAAAGAGCCGAACGGCCCGTAGTGAAAGGTCCTGTAATGAGCAGCCCTGCCCCGCAGCCGCCCGCGTCGGTCCAGCCGCCCGCCCCGGTGACTCCGTCAGGCGCTGGCGCGAAGGCACGCCCCGGTGAACTCCGCGCACGCATCGCCCACATCCTGACCACGAACCAGACGGCCAAATACACCGTCACGGAACTGGCGAAAACGCTCGGCCACTCCGGCGGGGCGGTCGGCAACGCCTGCGAGACCCTGGTGGCCCGGGGCGAGGCGGCACGGGTGGGGGCGAAACCCCGGATGTACCGGGCAACCCCCGGGACCGCCGCTGCGGCGCGGCGCGCGCTACCACCTCAGCCGCCCCCCCACCCCACGCCTCCCGCGCCGACGTGCGCCTCAGCGGCGCCAACGCCACCGCCCGGCGGGCGACCGCAGCCCATCACCCGCCCCAACGGCCAGCAGTACCACCCCCGCGCGCTGGCCGAACTCCAGGACGTCGAAGCACTGCGCAAACTGCGCGAAGCCGGGGTCGCGGTGTTGCTGTACGGGCCGCCGGGCACGGGCAAGACCTCGCTCATCGAGGCAGCCTTCCCGGACCTGATCACGGTCGCTGGGGACGGCGACACCACGGTCGGGGACCTGATCGGCGAGTACACCCAGGACGAGCACGGCGGCTACGAGTTCATCTACGGCCCCCTGGTCACCGCCATGCGCGAGGGCAAGGCTCTCCTCCTCGACGACGCGACCCTCATCTCCCCGAAGGTCCTGGCCGCCCTGTACCCGGCCATGGACGGCCGCAGGCAGATCCAGGTTAAGGCCCACAAGGGCGAAACCATCACCGCAGCCAGCGGCTTCTACGTCATCGCAGGCCACAACCCCGGGGTGCACGGGGCCGTACTGACCGAGGCCCTCGCGAGCCGGTTCAGCGTGCAGATCCAGGTGGGCTCCGACTACGACCTGGCCGCCGCCCTGAAGATCAACCGCACGGCGGTGCGCATCGCACGCCACCTGGCCACCAGTCAGCAGGCGGGCGACGTCGGCTGGGCCCCGCAACTGCGCGAACTGATCGCCTTCCAGAAGATCGCCGACGTACTCGGCCCCGACGCCGCCTTCGCCAACCTGGTCGGCATCGCACCCCTGGAGGACCGCGACACGGTCGCCGGGATCGTCACCAAAGCAACCGGCCGCCCGGCCTCCGCCCTGGCCCTGGGCCGCCAACTCTGACCGCGCCCGCCACCCGCCGCACCCCCGGGCCCGCGCACGGGCCCGGGACCCGGCCCCGCCCCGCCCCTGAAAGGAAACGACCTGCCATGACCTCGGCGACCCAGGCCCATGTCCAGTATCACCAGCCCGCCCTGACCGACACCGAGCTGGCCACCGCCCGCTGGGAGGACGACGGCGGTCCCGCCTTGGACGCGTACCCCCGCCCGCAGGCCGAGCACTGGCTCCGTATCGCCGCCGCACTCGGCGAACGACTGCCCGAGCTCGCGGACCGCGAGGACGTGATCGTCCATTGCGAACACGGAACACGCTCCGGTGCCCCGGCCGCCTTCTTCCCCACCCGCGCCGAACTCGAAATCGACACCGCCCTCTTCGCCCCCCTCGCCCCGGCCACCATCGACCCCCTCCGCCACGGCGACGAGGAGCGTTACACCACCGCATGGGGCGCCTTCACCCACGAGGCGGCCCACGCCGCACACAGCCGATGGCTCACCCCGCCCGAGCTGTGCGGCACCGCCCAAGGCGCCGCAGCGGCCCTGCTGGAGGAGACCCGCGCCGAACACGCGCACCTCAACCGCCGCCCCGGCGACCGACGGTACCTGCGGGCCGCCGTGAAGCCCCTGGTCCTGGACGGCTTCACCAGCCAGACCCCCACGGACCCCTGGCAGGCCGCCACCGCAGCCGGACTTCTCCTCGCCCGACGGGACGCCGGAATCCTCGACCCGGACGAGACCGAAACCGTCGAGCACACGGTGACCGCCATCCTCGGCGAAAACCTGCTGGAAACCCTCACCGCCATCTGGACCGCCGCCCGCACCACCGCAGACGAGGACGGGCAGGCGATGTTGGAGCACGCACACGCCTGGTGCCAGGCCTTGAGCACCGACCCGGCCGGACCGGAACCCGCCCCGGACCCCGCGAGCGGCTGGCCGCCCGGTGAACTGGCCGAAGCGATCGGGAAGGCCGTCGGCCGGGTGCAGGCCAACGAGGCGGCACAGGCAGCAGCCCAGGCACGGGCCGAGGCCACCCGCACCGCCCGAGTACGGGCGCAGGCCGCCCAAGCGGCCCGGGAACGGCAGGCCGCCCAGACGGCCGAGAAGGTCTTCTCCTCGCCGGGCCGCCCCCACCTCCCGGCGCAGTCCGGCAAGAGCAAGACCACCAGCTCCCCGGTGACCGGCACCCGCCCGCCGACCACCAAGGAGAAAGCCGCCGCCGGGCAACTGGCCCGGGCCCTGCGGGCCGCCGCCTACCGGGAACGCACCACCACCGTCACCGCCTCCACCGCCCCGCCCGGCCGCCTCAACATGCGCCAAGCCCTCGCCCGGGACGCCCAACGCGCCGCAGGCGCCACCCCGACCGCCACCCCCTGGACCCGCACCGTGCACCGGGCGAACCCGACACCGCCCCTGCGGGTCGGCATCGCGGTCGACGTCTCCGGCTCCATGGGCAATGCCGCCGCCCCCATCGCCTCAGCCGCCTGGATCGTCGCCAAAGCCGCAGCCCTCACCGACCCCGCCTCCCGCAGCGCCACCGTCGCCTACGACCGGGCCGTGACCGCGATCACGGCCCCGGGACGCACCCCCGGAACCGTCACCCAGTTCGACGCCCGAGGGCTTGGCCACCGCCTCGCCGAGGCCATCGACGCCCTGACGGCAGGCGTGAACCTCACCCAACCCGGCGCGGGCCGCCTCCTCGTCATCGCCTCCGACGGCTACTACCGCGACGACGAAGCCGCACAGGCCGCCGAACGCATCACCGCCCTGCGCGTGGCCGGGTGCGCGGTGCTGTGGCTCGCCTTCGACCCCGACCCCATGCCGCTGCCCGGCGCCACCCTCCTCGAACTCACCGACCCCGCCCAGGCCGCCGCAGCCATCGGCCGGGCCGCCACCACAGCCCTGGCCGCCACCCACACCTGACCCCGCTGCCGCCCCGGGCCAGCCCCGGGGCGGCACCCACACCGCCCGCACCCACACCGGAGCACAACCACAAGCCCGGAAGGACCCGCACATGAACCCCCGACGCCACCACACGCCCTACCTGATCGCACCCCGCTACCTGGCAGGCACGGACGAGCCAGCCACCCGCTTTCTGACCATGTGGCTGCGCGCCACCGACTGGCAGCCCGAAACCCTCTACGGCGGCCACCTCTACAGCCGCCGCACCCCCGACGGCCTGCTCGAAGCCGTCCACACATCCCCCGGCACCGCCCACGTACCGGCCACCCACCCCGCCCTGGGCTGGGAATTCACCGCCCGCCCCGCTCCCGGCGAACCAGCCACCTGGACGGTGCACTTCGCCCTGGCCACCCCGCCGGAACTCATGATCGCCCTCGCCACCGCCCTCACCGACCCCACACCCGGCCCGCACACCACCCCCGGCCCGAACCGCCCGCACTTCCTGCAGGCGCCCGACGCACCGGAACAGGCAACCCAGCCCCTGGAAGCGGCCGGCTGGATGCGCGACCTCGCCCAGCACGAGTGCACCTGGTACGCACCCGACCAGCAAGCAGTCGTCGTCAGCTCCCCCCTCCACGACGGCCACGAGACCGACGACGGCAACTGGCTGTTCGCCACCCGGCGCGCCAACGACAACGTTGTCCTCTGGTACGCGACCGCTCACCCGCACACCCCCACCCACCTCGTCCAGGCCCTGTGCACCGCGCTCGCCGACCCCGCGCCCG
>NZ_WHPN01000256.1:4341-62727 GCF_009735685.1 Streptomyces lycii
GGGGCGGCACCCCCGGCCCAGGGCCCCAGCCGCCCCCACCACCAGGAGACGAGCCCCCATGAAGCTGTCACTCGCCGAACGCGCCCACGCAGCCGCCGTACACGTCCGCCGGAACATCGCGCTGAGCCCCTACAGCCCCTACCGCAGCGAAGAACACGCCCGTACCGCAGTACGGCTCGCCGCCGCCCTCGGCCTGGACCTCGACCAGATCACCGTCGCCCCCGACTGGCTGAGACGCCGCACCATCCCCGGCGAGCCCGTACTGGCCACCGCCACCTGCCCCGACAGCGGCGAGAAGTACGTCTTCCTCACCCGCCATCCCGCCTACGACACCGCCTTCGAACTCCTCGGCCCGTGCCCGGCCTGCGCAGCCCACGTCCCGCTCGCCACCATCCGACACCTGGCCGACCTCGGCAACCACCTGGCCCACCCGCCACTGACCGCAGAGGAACTCCCGCACACCGACACCCTCCCCGACACGTTCGCCCGCGACGAAGCCCACGCCCCCACCTGCCGATACGGCAGCACCACCTGAGCGTCGCCCACTCGTTCCACAACACGACGGAAGGAACCGCAATGACCGACACCGAACCTCACAACGGCACACAACCCCACGACGACCGGCCTTCACAGGGCACTACCCCAGACGAGGCCGGCAGCTTCCCGAATCCGGCCGACTCACAACGGCCGACTGAGGCGACCAACAGGAACCTGACCGCTCGGCCGCACGCACTTGACGGGCACGGCCGACTGGAGACCGCCGCCCGCTGCGGTGAAGCCGGAAGAAGTGCTTACGCATACAGGCGCCCATCGCCGCCCTGCCCGTGTGTATGCGGCACCGGTGGCTTCTGTGGCGGCTGTGGCCACGCGGGCTGCGGAGCACGTTGATGATCGCGGTATGCGAGTGAGGTGGCACCGGCGAACTGTCCGGTGCCATCCCTCCCCTCCAACTGTCGGATTCCGCCTCAGCTGATGGCCTGGTAGCCGCCCCAGCCGTCACTCACTTTGAACATGGAACCGTCGCCGCTTCCCATTTCGGTATAGGTCCACAGGGCGTCGTCGTCCCTGGTGAACCACAGGTCGTAGAACTGGCCGCTCTTGTCGGCGTCGCCGGGCGAGGTGATCAGTGGTGTTCCCGTGACCGTGAAGTTCAGACCGCTTGGGATCCTGGACGCCTGGTCGGCGAGCCCGTCACCGTCCGGCCCGGTGCCCCGGTATACGTACAGGTCGCCGGTGGTGCGGTCTCGGGAGCCGAGGTCGACCATGCCATCGTTGTTGGTGTCTCCCGGTGCGAAGAGGTCGTGCTCCTGCCAGCCGTCGGTGCCGATGAGGATGGGCTCGCGGTTGCTGTCGAGCCGGTTGTCCGCTGCGCCGTAGTACAGCCACAGGAGAGCGCCCTTCTTCACGAGAAGGTCCGGGTAACCGGGGATATCGATCGCACCATCGGCGTCCAGGTCGAGCGGCCCGTCGACGTCGCCGATGGCGAGTATCTGGTCGGCGTCTTGCCAGTGGTTGTTCTCGGGGTCGTAGACGGTGAGTTCTCTGCGGTCGCTGTCGTCGCCTGAGCAGTTTGTGCAGGCGAAGCCGTATCCGTTGTTGGGGTGAGCCCACAAGCGGTCGCCGTCTTCGGCGTCGCGGCGCAGTCCGATGAGGTCTTCGTAGCCGTCTCCCGTCCAGTCACCGCGGTGGGTGATTGGGGTGGCGTTCCAGGAGAAGTCCGAGGCAGGTTCGGGGTTCGCGGCTACGGTGCCGTCGCCTGCTCCGTAGTAGCGGTGGAGTGTGCCTGCCCCGTCGATGGCCCACAGATCGGGGTTGCCGTCCCCGTTGATGTCACCGGGGCTGTCTGCTTCGGCGGGGCCGTTGGCGTAGAAGAGGTACCCGGCTTGGTCCGAGCGGTTGCCGGCCTTGTCGAGGCTGCGGGTGTAGAGAACGTTCGCGCCGGCTGACGTGGGGGTGTAGGTGATGCTGGCGCTGCCGCCGCTGGTTTCTGGGGTGACGGTGCGGACGGTGGGGTCGGTGTCGGTCCAGTACTCGTACTTGGCCACGTCGGCGATGCCGCCGCTGGTGAAGGTGAAGGTGCCCTCGGTGCGGACCCGGCCGGTGGTCGACGGCCATCCTTCGCTGCCGTCGGGGAACTGGCTGGAGGTAACGCCTGGTGGAGTGCTCGGCCGGGTAGGGTCGAAGACGAAGCGGCAGCCCGGTGAGCCCTTGGTCGGATTCCAGTCCGAGTACAGCGTGCCGTCGTTGGCTTGGGCCTTCCAGGAGAAATTGCCGTTGGCGGTGCCGAGGTGCGGGGTCAGTGTGGCCTTGGTGACCTTGAGTCGGGCGACGGATCCTGAGGAGATGGACACTGACTTGTCGACGATCAGTGTCCCGTTGGGGTCGTCGTTGGGGTGGTGTCCCGTTGCCCACAGGTGGAACTTGACCGCCACGGTGCCGCCGTCGCGGTCACTGGCCTTCGCGTTCAGGTAGATGTCGGTGTTGCCGATCAGGCCGTACGGAGCCTTGTCACATCCGTCGCTGTTCTTGGTGCTCGGAGTGGTGTCCAGGCCGCTGGGCACTCCTGGGCGGGTGTTGTACTCCGTGGAGAACACGGCCGTCTTGGCACTGAACTTCTTCCATTCGTAGACGTCCGATTCGTTCGAGGCGGCCAGTTCGAAAGTGACGGTGTTCCACTCGTGCGAGGCGGCGTCCTTCGCCGCCTTGGTCACGTTGAAGGAGAGGTTTCCGGCAGGGCAGTCGCTGCTGTACCCCTTGGAGTCGGAGACGGTGTCCATTTCCTCCCGCCGGGTGGGGCGGTTGTTCCACGTCGTCGAGGAGCCGATGACCGCTGTGCGCCAGAGTTCGATGGGCTCGTTTCGGCAGGACCAGGACCAGGTGTTCTTGATCCGGAACGTTGACTTGGAAATGACCTTGTCGGTGCTCCAGAGGTTCTTGGTGTTCATGCGGAAGTAGGAGCGTGCGAGCCCGTTCGTATGGTCCTCGTAGCCTGCCCGGGCGGTGCCGGTCCCGAAGGAGCCGTCGGAGTTCTTCCAGCCGTTTCCGTTGAAGTAGGACGTGTTGGGATACGGCTTGTAGGCGATGGTCCAGGAGTAGCGGGAGCCGGAGACGGACGGGTCGATGTACACCGGGTACTGGGTCTCCTCGCCCCGCAGCACGTCCTGGTCGGGGGTGAGGGACAGCGTGTCACCGGCGATCTCGAGGCCCATCGCCGCGTCCCGCGCTCCGGGGGGAGGCGCGAACTCGTCTCCCGCTGGGGCTGACAGGGCTTCCCGGCTCTGTACACGTGTCTGACTCAAGGTGCCACTGGTATTGCTGTCCCACATCAGCGGGGTCGGCGCGGTGAAGATCTCCTGTCCGGCAGGGTCGGCCGCGGTGAGGTTGCCGTACTCGTCGGCATCGGCTGTGAGGCCGTCCGTCGTCAGACCGAAGTCGATCTCGTTGAGCGCGGGATCGGCGGCTGCCTCGGCCGTCTTGACTATGAGGAGTTGCCCGAATCCGGCCGACCCGGCTCTCAGCTTGAGGTCCACGTCGTTGAGCACGTCCGGGTAGGTGACGGTGTCGTCCTCCACCACGGGCTTGGGCAGCTCTCCCGGCCAGGTCCAGGACATGCTCCGCCCGTCCCGTACCACGGTCACGAGCGGGCCCTCTCCACCGCCGGAGAAGCGCACTCCGACCTCGGCTGCTTCCGGAGAGTAGGTACCGTCACCGTTCTCATGCAGCGTCGTGTCGATTTCAACGAGTTTGTTGTCCTTGTGGACCCACTGCGGTAGCGCGTAACTGTCCTGGGTGAAGGTGCCCGACGGGTTCGCGAACACCTGCGACGCCTCCGTCCGCTGTGACAGGACCTCGACCGGCTCTCCGGTTTCAGCGGCCTCAGCCAGGGCGCGTGTCTCTTCCGAGGTGGGCCGTGCCGTGTCGGCCGGTTCCTCGGCGGCAGCCGTTGCGGGCAGGACGGTGATCAGAGGCGCTGCCAACGCAAGGGCCAAGGTCGCGCGAATGAGACCGCGGCGTTGCCCACGTCGGCCTCCCAGCAAACTTCTCTGCAGGTTCTCCATCACGCGTCCTTTTCACTTCCTTTTCACGGACAGGGAAGTAGCCACGGCTGTAGACGGCCCGGAGGGAGGAAAGGTTGTACGGGGAAAAGAACCAATCAAGAAATCGCTTAAGTATCCTTAAATCCTATTGATTTCATTCGTCCATGTTTCAGCGCGAGTCGCTAACTGCCCAGCTCAGTAGCCATGGGCCAACGCGGCAGTGCGGTTGATTAGTGGCAAACCAGGGTAAAATATCAAGGTCGGTTACGGAATTATAAAGTCCCTCAAGCTCTTCTCGAATAAGTGCCGGAAGGGTGTTACGTTCACCGCTGCTTTGCGTTTGTCGTGAAGATCATGTGGGGGGAACGGTGATTGGTCCCGTGTCTGGCACGAACCATTCAGCAGTGCGTCGTGCCCGGAAAACCTGGCGTGGGACGCGACTGATCGCCACGACCCTGGTGGTCTACATGGTGGCCACGCTGCTGGGCGGCCCGGTGGCGGCTGCGGCAGAAGTGGAGCTGCGGAAGCTGCAGCAGCCGGAGCCGGTGCCGGTCTCCGTGGTTGAGGGTCGTGGGCTGCACAAGCCGGACCAGACCGCCAAGAACCGCTGGAAGCCCGACAGCAAAGCGAAGTGGCCTGCGCCTGGAACGGTGACAGCCCAGGTGCCGGCCGCGGGGCAGAAGACGAAGCGCGCCAGGGCGGGTTCGCTTGAGTTGTCAGTGGAAGACGCCGGAAAGAGCCGGGACAAGACTTCGAAATCGGCCGATGAAGTGCAGGTCCAGGTGCTGGACCGTGAGGCCGCGGAGACGGCCGGGGTGGACGGTGTGCTCATCGCCGTGCGGGGGCACGGCGATGAGGAGGGCAAGGACCGGGTCGGCGTCGAGTTGGACTATTCCGGTTTCGCGGGCATGTATGGCGGAGACTGGGCCTCCCGGCTGATGCTGCGCGAAGTCCCTGCCTGTGCCCTGACCACCCCGGAGGACACCAAGTGTGCTCCGGGCAAGGTCGTGAGCACCCGCAACGACCGGGAGAAGGGCACGCTCTCGGCTGAGGTGGAGACCGGCGTCGTCGAGGCCACAGTTGGTGAATCGGGAGATCCGGTCACACCGGCATCGCCGACGCAGCGTTCCCGTGCAGCAGGCACCATCACCTCCGGCACCACGCTGTTCGCCGTGACGGCGGCAGCTTCGGGGGCGACCGGTGACTTCACCGCCACCTCGCTGGCCCCGTCCGACAAGTGGGAGGCCGGCGGCTCATCGGGCGGCTTCTCCTGGACCTACGACATTGAAGCGCCCGGCGTGCCTGGTGGGCTGGAGCCCAGCCTCGGCCTGTCGTACTCCTCGCAGGCTGTGGACGGCCGCACGGCCGCGACCAACAACCAGGCGAACTGGATTGGTGACGGCTGGTCCCTGTCACCGGGGTCCATTGAGCGGCGCTATGTCGGCTGCGAGGACGACAAGAAGGACGGCAACAACCCGTCGCACAAGGTCGGTGACCAGTGCTGGAAGAAGGAGAACGCGACCCTGTCCCTGGGGGGATCGTCCAGCGAACTGGTCAAGGACGACGCCACGGGAGAGTGGCGGAAGAAGAACGACGACGGCACGAAGATCGCGCAGCTGAAGAGCAGCGAGCGCGGAAACGGTGACAACGACGGCGAGTACTGGCGCGTGACCGCCCCGGACGGCACCCGCTACTACTTCGGCTACAACCGGCTGCCCGGCTGGTCCGAGGGCAAAACCGAGACCAACTCGACTTGGACCGTACCCGTGTTCGGCAACCACTCCGGAGAGCCCTGCCGCGCCAGCGCGTTCAAAGACTCCTGGTGCCAGCAGGCCTGGCGGTGGAACCTGGACTACGTCGTCGACCCGCACTCCAACGCCATGGCCTACTACTGGGCGAAGGAGTCCAACCACTACCAGCGCAACATCGACTCCGCGTACAAGGGCACGCTCACCAGTTACATCCGCGGTGGTTACCTCAAGCGGGTCGAGTACGGGCTGCGGTCCGACGGTGTGTACGAGGACCAGGCCGTTGCCAAGGCGGAGTTCTCTGTAGCCGAGCGATGCCTGCCGACTGACACCTTCGACTGCGCCGCGGACAAGTTCACCGAGGCGAACGCCAAGAAGTGGCCGGACACGCCCTTCGACCAGTACTGCACGTCCGACGATGCCTGCGAGAGCAACTCCTCACCGTCGTACTTCACCCGCAAGCGGCTGACCGGCATCACCACCTCGGCGCTGGACGGCGGTGCGTATAAGAAAGTCGACTCCTGGGCGCTGAAGCACCAGTTCCCGTCCACCGGCGACGGCACCGACCCGGCACTGTGGCTGGCCTCGATCACCCGCACCGGTCACACCGCGGCAGACCCCATCACGCTTCCGCCGGTCACCTTCCGCGGCCAGCAGTTGCCGAACCGGGTCGAGGGCGCGGTCGACCCCGTCCCGGCGTACAACCGCTACCGCGTGTACGGCGTGGACACCGAAACCGGAAGCACTGTCGGCGTGACCTACTCGGCCCCCGAGTGCAAGGCCGGCAGCCTCCCCCAGGCAGCGTCGAACACCAAGCGCTGTTACCCGGTGATCTGGTCCCCGCCGGACGCCCCGGCCGAGGATTACGAGCCCTACCAGGACTGGTTCCACTCCTACGTGGTCACCCAGATCCTGGAGTCCGACAACACCGCAGGCGCCCCCGTGATGCGGACCGACTACTCCTACCTCGGCGGCCTCGCCTGGGCCAAGGGAGACGACGAATTCACCAAGGCCAAGCACCGCACCTACGGTGACCGCAAGGGATACGAACGCGTCCAGACCCGCACCGGCGACCCCGCCCAGGGCACCCAGACGCTCTCCGAGGCCCGTTACTTCCGCGGCATCAACGGTGCCGAGGTCGCCAACAGCGAAGGCAAGAAGGTCACCGACCACGAGGCGTTCGCCGGGATGACCCGCGAAACGGCCACCTACAACGGCTCCGGAGGCGACCTGATATCCGCCACCAGCCACATCCCCTGGCGCTCGGACGCGACAGCCTCCCACTCCCGCACGGCGGACGACCTGCCGACCGTGCACGCCTACCGGACCGAGACGAAGGAAGACCACACCCGCACCACGGTCGCGGGGGGATCCCTGCGGCGTACGGAGACCAGCCGTACCTTCGACTCCCACGGCTACGTCGTCTCCGCCTCCGAGACTGGAGACACCGCCAAGAGCGGCGACGAGGAGTGCACCACCACCTCCTACGCCCGCAACACGGACAAGAACATCCTGGGCCTGGTGGCCGAGTCCAAGACGGTCGCCAAGGCTTGCGGCACCACTGCGGATCTCCCCGGCGACCTCGTCTCCACGGACCGCTACTACTACGACGGCTCCACCACACTGGGCGCGGCCCCCGCCAAGGGCGACGAGACCCGCCGCGACGAGCATGACGGCGACGGCACCGGCTTCATCACCGTCAACACCGCCACCTACGACGCCTACGGTCGCCAGACCGCGGCCACTGACGCCTCCGGCGCCGAAACAGTCATCACCCGGACACCGGCGAGCGGGCAGCTGCCGAGCGAGACGGTCTCCACCAACACCCTCGGCCACACCACCACCGAGCACACCGACCCGCGCCGCGGCCTGACCCTCGCCACCGTCGACGCCAACGGCAAGCGCTCCGACATCGAATACGACGCGCTCGGCCGGAGCACCAAGGCCTGGGCGCCGGGCCACACCAAGGCCGACCACCCCGGCTCGCCGACCGTCCAGTACAGCTACCGGGTCTCCAAGACCGAGCCGAACGCCGTCACCACCAAGACGATCAACCACCAAGGTGAATACGACACCTCCCACACCTTGTACGACGGCCTGCTGCGGCCCCGCCAGACCCAGTCCCCGGCCATCGGAGACTCCGACGGGCGCGTGGTGACCGAGACGCTCTACGACACCCGCGGAAAGGCATGGAAGACCTACGGCGCCTACTACGCCTCCGGTAAGCCGTCGACGACCCTGGTGGCCGGCGACGAGACCAAGGTTCCGGCCGGTGTGGAGACCGTGTACGACGGTGCCGGACGCACCACCGCCTCCATCGCCCTGAAATTCGGCGACGAGACCAAGCGCACCACGACCGTCCACGGCGGCGACCGCACCACCGTCATCCCGCCCAAGGGCGGTACCGCGACCACCACCATCACCGACGCACTCGGCCGCAAGACCGAGGCGCGCACCTACACCAACGCCGACCGCACCGAGTACCAAGCCACCACCTATGCCTACAACAAGCACGGCAAACTGGCGAAGATGACCGACCCCGCCGACACGGTGTGGACCTGGACCTACGACGCCCGGGGCCGCCAGATCACGGCCGACGACCCCGACAAGGGCCTGACCGCCACGGCCTACGACCGCAGCGACCGCCCCACCAAGGTCACCGACGCCCGCGGGATCGAGCTGACCACCGTGTACGACGACCTGGGCCGCCAGAAGGAACTGCGGCAGGGGGAAACGCTGCGCGCGTCGTGGACCTACGACACCGTGGCCAAGGGCCACCTCACCGGGAGCACCAGCCACGTCGACGGCAAGACGTACAGCAACCGGATCAACAGTTACAACGACCAGTACCAGCCGACGTCCTCGACCACCACGCTCCCCGCAGACGCTGGCGCCGTGGCTGGCGAATACACCTGGACCTTCGGCTACAACGCGTACACCGGGGCCCAGGAGTGGATCAAGCACCCGGCCCTCGGCGGACTGCCCGGCGAACGCCAGACCACTGTCTTCGGCGAGGGCAACCTCCCTCAGAAGACCACCGCAGGACCGGTCGTGCTGGTCAACGCAACTTCCCACGACGTCTTCTCCCGCCCCGTACGCACCGAATACGGAGTCCTCGGCCGCAAGGTCTACCGGACACAGAACTGGGACGAACACACCGGCGCACTCACCCGCAGCACCATTGACGGCGACGTGGCCCTGCGGGTGGACGACACCCGCTACACCTACGACCCGGCCGGCAACGTCACCCGCATCTCCAGCACCTCCGGCCAAGACAACACAGCCCAGACCGACAACCAGTGCTTCACCACCGACGCCCTGCGGCGCATGACGGAAGCCTGGACCACCAGCAACCCCGCCGACGACTGCACTGCTGGCCCATCGTTGGCGACCGTGGGAGGCCGGGACGCCTACTGGCACTCCTACGCCTATGACATCGCCGGGAACCGCACGAAAGAGACCCAGCACGCCACAACCAGCGGCCTGTCCGACGTCACTCGCACCTACGCCCCGACCGGCGCGGGGGAGGACAACCCGCACTCGCTGCGCTCGGTCAGCACGACCGGCGGTGGAGACGACGGACAACAGGAGACCTTCGCCTACGACGACGCGGGCAACACCACCGAACGCACCGGCGGCGAACGGGACCAGAAGCTGACCTGGAGCCCGGAAGGCAACCTGGCCACCGTTACCGAGGACGGCAAGACCACCGAGTACCTCTACGACGCGGACGGCAACCGCCTCCTCGCCAAGAACGCCGACGGGTCCACTGTCGCCTACCTGCCCGGCGGCAACGAACTCACCGCCACCAGCACCGGCACCAAGACCGCGGCCCGCTACTACACCCACGGCGGGGAGACAGTCGCGGTGCGCACCAGCAACGGCTTCACCTTCCTCTTCGGCGACCGCCAGGGCACGGCGCTGATCGCCGTGGCGTGGGGCGCCGGCCAGGCGGTGACCCGGCGCAAGCAACTGCCCTTCGGCGGACCGCGCTCGAGCAGCAGCACCAGCTGGCCGGGCGACCGCGGTTTCGTCGGCGGCATCACCGACCCGACCGGCCTAACCCAACTCGGGGCCCGCGCTTATGATCCATCCTTGGGCCGCTTCCTGTCCGTCGATCCTCTCCTGTTGACGGACGATCCGACCCAGCACAACGCTTACGTGTACGGCAACAACAACGCCGCGACCTTCGCCGACCCCACTGGCGAGGCATACGAGGAATGCGTCAGCGGCCAGTACAGCTGCACCAACGGCCGCGGAGGTACCGGCGATCTCGAGAGGGTCGAGTTCGGCAAGAACTACGAGAAGGAAACCAAAGCCCGCGGCGGCACCATCTCTCCCAACTACATAATCCAGAAGAACACCGGCTACCGACACGTGTACACCAAGGGCAGCGGCGTCACCGCACCCACGGCAGCACAGCGAGCCCGCTCTGCCGAGATCGAGCGCCAGAAGCGGATCGAACGCGAACGCAAGGCCGCCGAAGCAAAGAAGAAGGCTAATGAGAAGGAAAGTGGTTATTGGGAAAGTCTAAAGAATGGACTTGGGACGGCTTGGGATCATACGGGCGGCAGGGTCGTCAGCGGTGTCGCAGAGGTCAGTAAGGCGGCAGGCGGATTCTTTGCTGATCATTGGAGAGGATTGGCTGAATTCGGAGTCTTTGTGGTTTGCGTTGCGTCTCTGGTGGGCTGCGTGATCGCCAGTGTCGCTATTGTCGGCGCCAAGTATGCTGCCGACTTGTCCACTGGCGGGACGGAGCGGGCCAATGAGCGTCTTGTTGGAAACGCTCGAGGAGCTGCCATCGGGATCGCTTTTGGTGCAGTCGGTGGTGCAGGAATGAGTGCCGCATGGAAGGGCTACTACCGCGCCACCGGGAAGGGTTCCGCACCTCTTGGTCGGCATTCGGCTCGCTATCTGAATGGAGGTGGCGGACGCCATGCTGCGAGACCGAACGCGGTAGCCAGCAGACTTATGTTCGCAGGAGGCGCCGGCCTTGGCCAGGCTGGGTGCGGCACCACGTACCATGCGCCAAGCTACTGCTGAACAGACCAGAGCGGTGCTGGGCCGAGAGGGGGCGAGTGAGAGATGGGGCGACGTCGTAAGACATCGACGTACGCGCACGGGAAAACGCAGGGTAGTTCTGTTATCACACGGAAGTGGACGCTTAGAACTTGGGAACGTCTTCTCTGTGCGGTTCCAGCGATCGCCCTTCTACTTCTCTCTTCGGTCGGGCTTAAGGAAGCCATCTCGGAGCGGCCGCAACTGTCTACCATCTCATTGGCGGTGCCGCTTGGATTCATTGTCGTAGGGGCGGGTTTGTTGGCCTTTGCAATGCGGTCGTCAATGGCCCTCACGGCCGATTACCTGATGGTGAGAAATGTTCTGAAATGGCGACGGATACCGCTAGCGCAAATAACGTCGGTAGAACCTGGATATTACGGCATGACAATCCTTTATACGCCAGGAAAAATATGGGTATGCCTTGCCTTCTACAAGTCCAATCCAGCCCGTTGGCTTAATCGACGAGTGCGGTCTGATTTCATAGCGGAAGAAATAATGGCCGCCGCCAGGGAAGCTCGGACGTCCGAGTGAGCAGAAGGCCGGCTGCGCGGCAGCAGTGAGGGGCCAAGCGGTGACGCATAGTAGTTGCAAGCGGCGCCCCGGGGCGTTGTAGTGGATGGCCACGTTCTGTCGGGTCTTGATCGTGATACAGCTGCCGGTCGATGAGACGCCATGCAAAAAGGCAAGGGGAACCACGGTTTGCGGGTTATCCGGATGTCAGGGCACCTGAAATGGCTGGAGCAGGAGACCTTGCACTAAATAAATGCGTAGTCCCTTCCGTTGGCGCCTCGGGTTACTGCCGACGCAGAGGAGATGCGCGAACGTGAGTGACGTTGTGCCATCGGTCTATGCTGTGATGAAAAAAGCAGCCATCAGCCAAGCTGCTTTCCGTGGGCTGGAGAAATCAAATCTGAGTCCTGAGGCAGATGTACGCGCAGTCTGGTGGTGGCGCGTGCGTGGGCTCTGGAGAGCAGGTAAACTGCTCCCGCTCCTCGGAGTGTTCGGCTTGGATGCAGGGGCTTGGGTACTGTCGATACAGCACCCGGATAAGAGCATCCCTGTATATATCTTCCTCCTGCCCTTGCTTACAGTTGTTTGGCTAGCGATAGCATTCCGTAGTTCCAGGCGGGCATGGAAAATGGCGCGAGAGGCGCGAAAAGTACCCAGTCACCGCGTGAGATATGTTCTGTTGCACAGTTATGCATCTGAGGCGCCATGGCTGGTCTTTTTCTCGTTGAGCGGCGGTGAGGATGACGAGCCCTTCGGAGCCGTCCCTTTGCGGTACGGGCCTCTGCGAGACCGTTACCGTCAACTTCCTTCCCCTGTCGGCGAGGCGCGGCTCACAGGGAACGTCGAAGACGGCTCTATCGTTGTACCCTGGATTTCAGGGCAGCCGGTGTGGCCGTCGGCTACGTTCAGAGGAATCGACATGTCCGATG
This sequence comes from Streptomyces lycii, assembly GCF_009735685.1. Lineage (GTDB taxonomy): Bacteria > Actinomycetota > Actinomycetes > Streptomycetales > Streptomycetaceae > Streptomyces > Streptomyces lycii. The sequence goes on from NZ_WHPN01000256.1 coordinate 16,627, forward strand.
CACTTTGCCTCCGTTCCGTGTCCGAGCTAGTGCGGCCGGAGTAACGGATTGCAGCACGCATGCCAAAATATTGGGTTCCTCGCTGCCCACGCCCGGGCTGATAATCTGGACCTGATGCTGGAGTTAGTGATCCTCGGAACGGCTGCCTCTTTGGTGGGTCTAACCCTCTGGAAAGACTGGCTTTCCGTCACGGATCTGTTTGTCCCTGACGATCCGAACGCAACGGATGCGTTGCGCTTGCGGCCCGTTATGCGCAGATTCGTCAAGGTGGGCGGTCTAATTTTCGCGACGGCTGGGTTTACGCTGCTCGCATCCTCGGTAGTTAAGCTTTTTGATCACATCCTAGGGGCATGATGGCGTTTCTCCTCTTCTTGTCGTTGTTTCTATAGATGCGCGCCACACAGGGATCGCGCGTGACGAGGATGAGTGATGTAGCGCCTCCGGGTACGGCACGATGGCTGAAGATGCCCGCAGTCAGGCGCCCTGCCGTGCGCCCGAGCAGCTCGACCTGGACACCGAAGCGGACGTGAAGCGCGGCGGGGTCGGTCGAGGCTCCTTGCGTTGGCTCCAGCCGGCGGTTGGTGCTGGAGTTGAGCGATTCGTGAGGGGAAGGGGGCAGCATGGTGTTTAGCCTGACTATTGGAGTCGCTCTCATTGCACTCGGCGTCTGCCTCATGGTTGATGTGAGAGGGGTCGCGGGGCGCATCTACGACTTCTATGCGTCGTTCATGAATCCCGGGAACGCCACCAGAGGCACAATACGTGTAGTGGGGGTTTTCATGACTCTCGTTGGCGTGGTGTGGGTGGTAGGGCCTTTGAACGGTACGTGGTTTAGCCGCTGAAAAAGGAGGAGTGAGTGGCTTGTTCCTGTTGATCGGTGGAATTGTATTGATCGGGTTTGGTATTTGCCTGGTCGGTGACGTCGGCGGAACGGCTACGCGAATCTTCGATTTCTTCGAGTCGTTCATGAACCCCGGGCGCGCCACGCCCACGACGCTGCGGATAGTCGGCGCATTTGTGCTGATTGTCGGTGCGGGGTGGTTTGCGGCCTCGTTTTCGGTCATGTAGACCGGCGGGCGAGGTCCATTTGGTGCTGAAGGGACCTCTTGGGGAAGATCGGTTCCGCAGTCTCGTTCGGGGCTCCTCCTTACGGGGCTGCGGATGCGATTGCCGCCGGCCCCGGCTCAGTATGGCGTTCAGAGATGACACTGGAGGACGCTGATGTTTCACACTCGACGCGGTGTCGACATCCTGCGGCGGCGTAGTGCGCCGGTCGGGGCGTATATCTACATCGCAGGAGTAGTTTCGATGATTGTAGTGTACGGGAAGGAGATGTGGGAGAAAAACCCTGCCGGGGAGATGGTTTTCTTTGGGGCCGCGCTGGTCGCGTCGATGAGGCTGGTATGGCGGGCTCTAGCGAGGGCCCGTGTGGAAATCCATAGGGAAGGCATCCTGGTGATCGGGATAGGCGCACGGTATTGGATCCCACTGCAGTCAGTCCGCCGCGTGGAAACCAGCAATGGTCTTTTGATTGAGACGCTAATTGGCGATGAGGTTCCAGTGTTCGCCTTTTCAAGTTCGCTCATCGACCGGGGAAGGACGGTTGAAGCCGCAGCAGCTGCCATACGCCAGTCTCTTCCCGAAAAGCGCCAACTTCGAGAAGCGGCAGATTCGGTGACGCGACGCATTGACTGGGCATGGGGCGACTTGGTAATTGTGCCCTTTATTCTTGCGGCGCCCGCAAGTCTCCTAAATCTTATCTGATTTATTGGCGTTGCATTCCTGGCACGACCACTCAAGGCTACGGAAAGGACCGGGGGACGCCGAACGGCCGGGCTACGCGGTCTGCCATGGGCGCGGACCGTAGCAGCACCGTACTCAACATTGGGGTAAACCGCCAGCTTTCATGGGGATTTTGTGGCGCTGGTAGTGCCAGCGCCCTATCGGGTAGGGGATGCTAGATGCCAGAATGGCCGACCAAAGCTGCCACAAATCGACCGGAAAAGCGTGTTCTTCGCCGTAAATCCTGGCCTCTGCTGGCTTGGACGACAATCTCTGCCATCTGGCTGATATATCTAGCGGGCATGATGGAATCGCTGGATCGCGGGCATTTTAACGATGCTTGGTTGGTGCTTGCGGTTTTCTGCACCGTGACAGCCGTGATTAGGCGCATCACCAGTTGCCGTGTTGTGCTTGTGCCGGGGCAAGTCTTGATAGAAAATCCACTCAGTTCCTACGTAATTCCGGTCGAGTTCATCAGCGAGGTCGAGATGTCCTCGGGGGGCGGTCTCAAGATAGAGACATTTCGCGGGGAAAAAATACGCCCGCTGGTGTTCGCCGGGTCGGTGATAGATGCTTACTTCAAGACCACTGAGCGGGCCATTGTGGAGATTAGAAGGATGCTAGGTGGAAACGCAGCAGCACCGCCTGAGAACCCTCAGGTGCAGCATAAATTTCGGTGGTGCTGGTCCGCCGACGTCCCCCTATTTCTGGGGATCTTTGCGGGGGCCTGGACTGTTGTATCCTGATTGATGACGAGCGCGAGCCATCTCTGGAGTCGCCGTCGCGCGCAACTTGGCGATAGCGATAATGGAGTCCGGTTTCCCCGGGTTGCTGTAGGAAGTGCTATGGAATGACGTCCAGTATTCAAGTCGTCGCAGCTGCACAGTCCGACGGGTATATGTTTCGCCTCTTTTGGGGACTGGTTGTAACCCCGATCGGCTTGATCCTCGCCTGCGATTACCGAAACGCCTCAATTCGCCTGTTCGATTTCATTGAGAGTCATACCCCAGGTGGAGCCGGTTCGGCTTCACACAACCTGCTTCGAGTGTTCGGGGCGATTTTGGGGCTGGTCGGTCTTAGCACCTCAATTTTTGCAGCCTACAAGATTATTTTCGGCTGACTGAGGGATTCGTCGTGGAGCGGCATGATTTTAGGGATCGTAACGCGCCGACGTGACCGGTCGGAATGTCTGGCCGTGGATGTGCCGGAGCAGGTGCTGTCAACCGAGCGTGTTCAGACTTTGTTGACGCACGTCTTCGGGACGAAGCCGCCTCGGACCAGGTACCACCACTTGCCCCACTCGCCGCAGGCCCGGAATTGGTTGCTCCAGGTCATCCGGCAGCTCTTGCTCTTGGCTCCGCGCTTGAGGTGCCCGACGACTTTCGAGCGCGGGTCCGGGTCGTATCGGACAGCCACGTTCTGGCGGGCCTTGATGGTGATGCAGTCGCGGGCGGACGGGGCTGCCGTTGCTGTCGCGGTCGGGCCGAGCAGAGAGGCCGTCAGGAGCAGGCCGGCTGCTGTTGCAAGAGCGCGCACGCGAATCCTCCCAAAGTGGATGTCTTCTCTCGCGGGGAAACGGGTAGTCGCCGGACCGGTCACGCGGGCTGTTGCGAGATCCGTCCATTGGCGTAGTGCCTGTGCAGCGGTTTCGCGGCCCGCCGTGTGGCGCTGGTTCGCGGCGGTCGTACGGACGGCAAGGGCCGGTGGCGGCACCCTCCCGTAACGGGGTGTCGCCACCGGCCCTCGTGACGTCTACTCGGTGGTTGTGGTGGAGGTCCGCCGGAAGGTGCGGGGCTTGTCGCTTACCTGCTCGGCGATGCCCTGGTTGACGAGCTTCTCCAGGGCGTTGGCGATGGCGCCCGAGGACTTTTCGATGACGCGGCTGATCTTGGTGGCGGTGAACGCTTCACCGGGGTGTGCCGCAAGGTGCTCGATGACCATTTGCCGCAGCGCTCCGGGCGCGAGTCGCTTCTTCTCGCCGGGCGGGGTGATGACCCCTGTCGGTGCAGCCCGGTTCTCGGTGCTGGCCGCAACGGGTGCGCTGTTCTCTTCTGTGGTCTTGCCCGCGTGGAGGAGAGGGGTGCTTGCGTCGTTGTCCTTGCCGTCGGTCTGCGCGGTGCCCTGCGGCTTGGGCTCCAGCGATGTGTCGGTCACCTGGGTCGTGGTGATGATCGTGTCCTCGTCGGCTGGGGCTGCGGACGCTTCGGGCGTCTTGTCGTCGACCGTGGCGTCCTCGTCCTCCGAACGGTTGCCGTCCGGCTCCGAGGCGTGGGCGGCGGACGTCTCCGGGCGGGTACTCACGGTCTGCTGGCAGTTTCCAGTGTCGCCGCCGTCTTCGCGGGTCGGCGCCGGGTGCCAGCGGTCCGGGGTACGGCGTGGTCCGTCGTGGCCTCCCGGGGTGCGTACGGCCAGGCCGAGCTTCTCGAGCGTGGTCAGGGCCTTTCCGGCGGTGGAGCGGCCGAGACCTGCGGCGAGGGCGAGTTCGGCGGCCGTGACGGGGTCGGTGTGGTGGGCCAGTTCGGTGTAGATCGCTGCGGGGGCGCCGGTCAGGCCGGTCAGCGGTTCGGGGGCGGGCGTGGACGGGAGGGTGCGGATGCCGCCGGGGTTGGTGTCGGACATGAGGGAACCTCGTTTCCGGGAGTGCATCGGGTGGGTGAGGTCCCCGGCCGGGGTGCGGGCCCGCGAGTGCGGGCCGCGGATGTTCGCCGGGCGCGTGCGCACCGCGTGGGTCCCGGGCGGACAGGGCCGTGGCGCGAGCGGGTTCACGGTGCTCCGGGGACCCGCTCGGTCCGTCGGCCACGACCATGGACGCTCGGACCGTGTGGGAAGTCAAGCGGCGCCATGGAGATCCGATCGGGCCTGGTGAGAGTTGGTGCCGCGGTCTCCGTATCCGCGCGGGTGAGGGATCGTCACGCCGATCGGCGAGCGGTGTTGCGGGCGGGGCCGTGACCGGTGGCCGATCGGCTGTGCTGGTCGGCAGATCGTTCGCTCGGCCGGGGCCGATCAGTCGGCGGGGGACGGCGGGTCGGAGCGGTGAGCCAGGAGCTGCTCGTGGATCTGCCGTGCTCGCCGTGGGCCGATGCGCAGATCCGTGCGCAGCCGCCAGATGCTCGCCGGTTTCCCGGTGGCGGCGCGGGCTGCGGCGTCCAATGCCACCGCACGCGGCCATACGTCGGTGTCTGTCGGCCTGTCGTGGGTTGGCTGGGGTGTTGGGGCCGGGGGCGGGGTGTCGGGCGTGTGGTCGCCGACGTCGGGCTCGGGGCGAGAATCGCCGCTGGTGGCGGACGCGGCGGCTGGGGACGATCGACGATCGGGACTCTCGCCCGCATCCCGATCGGTCAGCGGATCGTGGTCGGCGGGTTCCGGATCGATCGGTCTCTCGGGTGGTCGCCGTGTCGGGATCGGCGGTGCTGCGGGCCCGTCCGGGTTCGGCGGGCCGGTCCGGTCGAGCAGGTCGCTCACGGTTCTTCGGTACGCGGCGATCGTTTCCGTCAGCGCGATCAGCAGCAGGGCCGGTGTCAGGTGCAGCAGAACAGCTGCCGGATCGGCTCGCCGGGGCCAGCCGATCCGGCCGTCGGGCCACAGCGACTCCCAGGTGTTCATGAGCGCAGCAGTGCACCCGGCGCTCCAGCGCAGCGCGGTTGACCAGGCCGGTGGGCGGACGCCCCAGGAAGCCAGGCGGGCGTCGACGTAGAGGACTCCGGCCAGCGCGGTGCCGATCATCGGGTCCAGGAGGATGGCGATGGGCAGCGGAACGTCGTGGCTGGTGGCGAAGCGGGTGACGTTGACCGTGGTGAAGACCAGGGCCAGGAGGGCGACGGCGCACAGCACCCAGGTCATGGCCCGGAGCAGTTCGACGGCCTCGCGGGGTGCGATGTGCTTCACCGGGTTCCCCCTCCTCGGGCCGCGGGTCGGGTGGCGCCCTGGAAGGAGGGGGCGTTCGTGCGGGCGGGCGCTTCGCGGACGGTCGCGCCCGGGCGCGGGGCGTCGATGGCCTTGCCATTGCCGGTGTAGATCGAGACGTGGGTGATGTTGCTGGGGCTGGGGCCGAAGAAGAGCAGGTCGCCCGGTGCCAGTCGTTTGTCCCTCGGGAGGCGGGGGCCGGCGTCGTACTGGGCCTGCGCGACGCGGGGGATGCTGATCCGCGCAGCGCGGTAGGCGGCCCGGGTGAGCCCAGAGCAGTCGAAGCCGCCCTCGGCGGGCCCGTCGCCACCCCAGACGTACGGGGTGCCGATCTGGGATCGGGCGAAGGCAACCGCGGTGGCGGCGGCTCCGGTGGGCGCCGGTGCTGCGGCTGCGTAGCGGTCTGCGATCTTGAGGACTTGGTTCACGTAGGCGTTGGAGTGGTTGTAGTGCCAGATGGCCCGCCGCAGGTCCTTGCCGTTCCGGGCGCCGTTGGCGCACAGCAGGCGGGCCGCGGCGTACACGGCGTCGACCGGGTCCCAGGGGGTGGGTGGGCGCTTCCCTCCGGGCGGTACGGGGTGCGCGTAGGCGCTGAAGGTGGAGGGCAGGAACTGCATCGGCCCCACAGCGCCGGCTGAGGAGATCATGGTGGGGTGGCGTGAGTGGTCGGTCTCGACCTTGCCGATCGCTGCGAGGACGGTCCAGGAGAGCCCTGGGCATTCGGGGGCGGCCCGGCGGTAGAGGGCGAGCAGGTGGGGCGGGATGTCGCTGAGGGCGTGGTTGCTCGGGGATGCCGACACGCCGCTGCCGGACAGCAGGCTCCCGATGATCGCGATGACGGCGATCACGAATAACAGCGGTACGGCCAGGACGCCGCAGCCGATGCCGGTGGCCGCTTTGGTGAGCGATGAGCTCATGCCGGGGCCCCGGGGGCGGGTGGCAGGGGCGGGACGGGGAGGGTGAGGGCGGTGTCGGCGTCGGTCGGCTCCAGGCCGGAGGCGGGGCTGAGGTGGGGCCAGCGGGCGGCGAGTTGCGTCAGGCCGGTACGTCCGGAGCCGCCGGGCTGGAGCGGGATCCACCAGGGGCCCCACGGACTGGTGGTCGTGAAGTCCGCGGACGAGGTGGCCACGTTCAGCTCCAGGTCGCGCGCGGGCCCGGCCAACCGGCGGCGCAGCGCCTGGTCGCGGGAGTGGGTCCGGGTGTGGATGAGCAGGGCCGGCCGAGTGCCGGTTGCCGTGTGGAAGGCGGCGTAGCCGGTGAGTTTTGCCTCGACGCGGCCCAGTGCCTGGCTGCCGGTGTCGTATTCGAGGAAGAACGGCAGGACCTGGTCGCCGTCGTGCCAGTGTGCGTAGGCGTCGGGGCGGACGATGTCGCCCCAGCGGCGGGCGCAGGAGTTCTCCGACAGCCACATCGTCAGCCCTGCGGTCGGCGAGGTGCGGACTCGGGCGGCGAGTTGGGTGAGGAGTTCGTTGACGCCGAGGTCGTGGCCGAGGGCGGGGGAGTAGGCGATGCGCCCGGTGTGGCTGGGCCGCCAACCGAGGTCGGACAGGCTGCAGCCGGCGTGGGCGGCGAGCAGGGCGGCGCCTGCCGGGCCGAGGGTGTAGTGCTCTGGCGAAGAGCCGGTCTGGGTCAAGGGGCGGAAGGAGTCGAGGACGGCATGGACGTGCAGGGTGCGCAGGCGGCGCTGTGCTGAGCGGGGTGAGGTGTAGGCCAGGCTCGCGATCTGGTGCGTGGTCAGGACTCGGTGTTCGTGGATCATCCGGGTCAGCCACAGGTCGCGGCAGGTGAGGATACGGGTGAGGGCTGCCACGTCGGTGTGCCGGGCGGGGCGGCGGCGGGTGGTGGCGGCGCGGGCGGTGTATCGGGAGCCGGGGCCGGAGGCGGGGCGGGGGAGTGCGGGCATGACGGGTCACCACCAGGGGTGTGCGGAGGGCTGGGCTTCAGGAGGTGGCCGCCCGCGGCCCGGTGCGGGAGGCCGCCGCTGTTCGCAGGGCGGCGGCTCGGCCGGGCACAGGAGCGGGCAAGGGCCGGGTGGAGAGAGTGAAGGCGGGGGATTCCGCGCCGCCGGTCAGGAGGTGTGCGGCGGCTTGGTAGGGGCCGAGGTGGGCGAGGTCGTGGGCGGCCAGGGTGGGCAGGGTGTGGCGTTCGAGGGCATTGGCGTCTTCGGGGGAGGCGTTGAAGAAGATCTTGTTGCGGGCGTTGGCGGAGATGCCTTCGCGCAGGTCGCGGGGGAGCTGGGCGAGGTGCTGGTGGGCCAGGAGCATGGACAGGCGGTAGCCGCGGGCCTCGGCGAGCATGTCTTCCAGGGGGTAGGGGAGGGTGAGGAAGTTGTGGGCCTCGTCGATGCTCAGGGTGGCGTCGACCCGCTGGTGTTCGGGGGTGCGGGCGCGGGCGGCGGCGGCCTGCCAGGTGCCGGCGACGATGAAGGAGCCGAGCAGGCGGGCGGTCTCCTCGCCGAGTGCTCCTTTGGGGAGGCGGGCGAGGAGGATGCCGCCGTCCAGGGTCTGGCCGAGGTCGAAGGTGGAGGCGCCGGCGGCGATGGAGCGGCGGGCGAAGTCGCGCAGGAGGAAGGCGCGCAGTTTGTTCATCACTGGGCCGACCACCGCTGCGCGGGAGGGTTCGGACATTGATTCGTACCAGGCCCAGAAGCCCCGGAGCACGGGGTCTTTCAGGGCGGGGATGATGCGCAGCCGGTAGGCGCTCTCGCCCAGGAGCCGGGGGACGTCGGCGAGGGTGACCAGTTGGCGGGTGCGGTCGCGGTGCTTGAGCAGGGTCAGGCAGGCCGCTCGCATCACGTCGTCGGTCCGCGGGCCCCAGAAGGCGGTGAAGATGCGGCGGAAGATGCCGGTGATGTTGTCGACGACGACGTCGATGTCCGTGCCGTCGAGGACGTTCAGGCAGGGCGGGATGTGCTGGTCGTCGGGGTCGATGAGGACGAGCCGGTCGGCGCAGGTGTCGGGGAGGCGGTCGAGGAGGTCGGTGACGAGGTCGCCCTTGGGGTCGATGACGATGACGCCCCGGTGGTTGCGGACGTCGTCCAGGGCAAGGTTGGCGATGAGGGTGGACTTTCCAGAGCCTGTCGCGCCCATGACATGGAGGTGGTGGCGGGCGTCGGTGACCGCGAGGCCGACGTCGCGGCGGGCGCCGGTGTCGGACCGGCCCAGCGGTTTCACCCCGTTTCCCGGAGCGGGCTCGGCGACCGAGGGCGGCGGAAGAACCGAGCGGGCTCCGGCCCGTTGGAGGCCTGGTGCGTCCGGCTCCAGGGGGAGGTGGGCGAGCGCGGCGAGTTCGGGAACGGAGAGCAGCGCGGACCGGGAGGGGAAGGTCCGGTCGCTGAGACGCGGCTCGGGACGGGGGAGGCGGGTGCGTACCAGGTAGTTGCGGTCGGCGTACAGACCGAAGGCGGAGGCCAGGGCGTGTGCCCGGCCGCGGGCAGTGTCCTGGGCACGCTCCGCCTTGGGGGAACAGGTGGCCGCGTAGGTGATGACGCACTGCCAGTGCGATCCGGACAGCTTGACTGCCGCCTGCCGGACCGCTGCGCTGTGCTCCGGATCCTGCTTTCCCGTGGCTGTGGGCTGGGCGCGGTGGAAGAGGAGTGCGGTCAGCGCGGGCAGGCGGCCGGGGGTGCGCCCGGCTTTGAGCCGGCGGGCCTGACGGCGGGCTCGCCGCAGAGCGCTTCCGGTGGCAGGCCGGGCCAGGATCTGTACGCACGCGGATTCGTCTTCTCCCAGCCCGGTGGCGGCTTGGAGCAGCGCGCGCAGAGGGTCGGTCGCATGGTCGGTACGTAGCGGAAGGACGATCGGGCGGGCCGGCCGGAGGCGCCCGGCGGTGACGCGGTGCCCCGGAGGCAGAAGTGGCGGTGGTTCAAGGGCGCGGGTGTGTCCGCCGGGCCAGGCGGCCTCGACAGCGCGGCGCACCAGCCCCAGCGGCACTGTGCCCGGTGTCCAGAGCCGGACCTTGAGGCCCGTGGGCGACCAGGCGTATTCGAAGGCGAGGTGTGGCTGCCCTGTAGTGATCCGGCGCCACCACGGACGCAGGAGGCCCGAGAGCTGGGCCCAGAGGACTTCGCCGCCTTTGGGCGCGACGCAGGGCGGGGCGAGGATTTCGACACATCGTGCCCCGTCGGCCATGCGTCGCTGACGCCACTGGTGCAGGCGTCGCCGAAGCCCGTAGCCGCCGGCCAGCGCGAGCGCCAAGGACGGCAGGAGGAGCGGCGCGTGCGGTACGAACCAGGCGACCGCTTCGCGCCCGATGACGGCTGTGAAGCCGCCCGGGTCGGTGAGGAAGTCCACCAGTGGCCCGCCCGGCGGTGACCCGGTGAGTGGTGCGCGAGTCACGGGCGCCCCTCCGCGCCGTTATTGGGTAGCTCGTCGTGGTGGAAGTCGTCGGCGTCGGTGGCTTCTGTGGGGCGGTCCAGGAGCTGGTCGGCCAGTTCACGCGGGTCGGTGGTGATCACTTCGTGTTCGCCCGGCGCTGCGACGCTGATCAGGGCCACTTTGTGCCGGCGGTCGCCGGTCGACAACAGTGCCTCGCCGCGGCCCGCGGGCAGCAGGAACTCCCGCTCGCCGTGACAGAGGTGGAAGTTCTCGCTGATCGTGTCGATGGCTTGCGGGGCTTGGCGCAGCAGGACCTGGGTGGCGGCGTTGGAGACGATGGCCCGTCCGAGCGGGGAGGCGAGGACGTCGTCGGCGTCCTGGGTGACCACGGCCAGGCCGGTCCAGTATTTGCGGGCTGCCTTGGCCATGCGGAACAGGAACTGGGCACCGGCCCCGTCGCGCATCAGCAGCCACGCCTCGTCCACCACGACCAGATGCCGGCGGCGGTCTGCGCGATGGGCGACTTGCCGCCAGATCGCGTCCAGGGCGAGCAGCATGGCCGGGGCCTTGACCTCGTCGGGAAGCTGGCGGAGCGCGAAGACCACCAAATGCCCGCTGGCGGAGCAGGTGCTGGAGCCGTTGAACAGGTGGGCGTGCGAACCGGTGGTGTACGGGGTCAGGCGATCGGCGAGATCCGCCGCCGTGCCGCTGCCGTCCGCGGCCAGGACAGCGGTGAGGTCGTCGAGCCGGGGTGGGGTGCGCTGCCAGGTGCGCACGTCGGGGGTGATCCCGGCGCGTGCGTACGCGGCCATGATCGCCCGGTCCAGGACAGCCTTCTCCGCCGTGGTCGCCTCGGTGCCCAGCAAGAGGGCCAGGAACGTGTGGAGGAACAGGACGCGCCGGGTCAGGACGTCCTGCGCGTCATCCGTCGCCGGCGGGAGGTCGAACGGGTTGAGGCAGACGCCGTCGGCGCCGGGCGCGATTACCTCCCCGCCGACGGTTTCCGCCAGGCGGACGTACTCGTTCTCGGGATCGATCACCGAGGCCGTTACACCGGTGAACAGCAGCCGCAGCAGTTCCAGCTTGGCCAGGTAGGACTTGCCGGCGCCCGAGCGGGCCAGAGTGATGGAGTTGTAGTTGTCCTGGGCGAAGCGGTCCCACAGCACCGGGGCGCCGGAGACGGCGTTGAGTCCGTACAGCACGCCCTGTGGAGTGCCGTTCGTGTCGGTCGAAATCGGCAGGTCCGGACTGGCGAAGGGGAAGCAGGTGGCGAGGGCGGCGGTGTCGAACGAGCGGCGGATCTTCAGCGTGTCGATGCCGAGGGGGAGGGTGGCCAGCCAACCGGGCAGCGCCCGATAAGTGGTCGGGGCCACCGTCATCAGCAGCGACTCGGCCGTCGCTCGGACGGCTGCGGCCTGTTCGGCGAGAGTGTCCTCGTCGGGGGCGTGCACGGTCAGGTACAGGGCGACGTGGAAGAGCTTCCCCTCGCCGCGGGCGATGCGGTAGGCGAGCTCGGCGGCGTCCGCGGCGGCGGCCTCGACTTCCGGATCGTCCAGGCGTCCCTTGTCGAGACCGGCACGGCGGCCGGACTCCAGGCGCGCCCGCTGCTTCTTGAGTCCGGCGGCGGCCACCGGGTTGGGCACGGGCTCGATGTGCAGGGCGATGTCGAGGTGGCCGGGGAAGTTCAGCAGCGGGGCCAGCCAGCCGGGGGTCACCTCGGCGGGATATCCGGTCACCACCAGCGTGCAGGCCAGGTGGCCGCCGACGGCCAGGGTACGGGCGTGCACCTCGATGGCCTCGGGGCCGACCGCGTCGAGCAGTTCCGCACCGTCGAGGGACGGAGGCTGGGTCGTAGGGCGGCGGCCCGTGAAGAGTCGGGTCATGCGGAGTCACCTTCCGATGGGCCGCCGGGGCCGGCGGGGAAGTCGGGGTTGCAGGCCGCGCGCATCACGTCAGTGCTCTGCTCGGCGTCCAGGGGCGTGACGGCGATCTCGGCGGAGGCCAGTGCACGGGCGGCCTCGTCGAGGCGCTGGAGCGCGCGTCCCTCACCGGTGCTTCGTCGCATGCCGCGCGCCGGTGCCTCCTCGCGGGCGGCCAGCAGGACCTGCCGTCCGAGCAGGTTGTCGCCCATGGGCAGCTCGGCGAGGAAGTCGGCATGGGCGCGGGCGGCCCGCTCCAGCGCAGGGTGCGGCAGTCCCGCGGCACCGAGCTGCAGGGCGTCGGCGAGCGGGGCCAGATCGATGCGGTGGCAGCGCACCAGTACCTGGGTGGGGCCGGTGAGGGAGTTCAGCCAGCGGGCGCAGGATGCGGACAGAGCCTGTTGTTCGGCCGCGGAGCGCAGCTCGAAGTTGACCGTGGAGCACGTCGCCACAGCGGTCTTGCCGTCCTCACCCAGGTCGAGCACACCCTCCGGTGTCATGCCGTCGTAGAGGGCGGGCATCGGCGCCGGGGGCGGCCCCGCGGCCCGTGCCCAGTGAGCGGGGACGGCTGTGGGCAAGGGCGGGACGCCTTCAGGCGCGTGGACCCGGCGTTTGGAGGTGCGGGCGTGGGAGAGGGCAGCGAGCAGGAAGCGGTCCAGGCCGATGCCCTCTCGCCGGCCGAGCGCGAGAGCGGCCACAGCCCCCGCGACGGGCACGACCAAGACCAGGTAGGTGAGCGGCGCCATGACGGGGCGGGCCGCCCACCAGCCGCCGTACAGCACCAGGGCCGCGACGGCCAGGACGGCGGTCTGCCGGGCGGTGAACGGGCCCAGCAACTGGTCGGGTCGAGAGATGTCGGCGGGGATGCGTGTGGCGTACGGAGCGTCAGCATCGTCGGGGCTGTTCATGGGTGGTCATCTCCCGGGTGGTTCGAGGGGCAACCGAAGCTGCATGGGACGCGGCGGGCGCATGCGTACGCGCTCGGCGCGAATGGGAAGCGTCATCTGGCGTGTACGAGGTGTTGGTGCCGGGCGGCCCGGTGCCGGTGTCGCCGACGGGGTGGGAGCCGACGGCCGAGAGGCCGGGACGCGCTCGGCCCGGACGGGTAGCCACAGCTGCGTCGGTCTGGACGGTCGGGCGGGCAGGCGCTGGACGGTCATCGGGAGAGCGAGCTGCCGTGTCCGGCGGGCTTGGGCTGGATGGATCACGGAGCGGGGGCCTTTCGGCGGGGCGGGCGAGGTGGCGACGGCTCGCCGCACGCGGCGCGCGGGCGGGGCAGCGTGTCCGGCGGGCGCGCCAGCGGTACGGGTCCGGGCGGCAGAACGGCCGAGACCGGGACCGCCACGGGCCGGCGACGCCGGGTCGGTGGCTCGACCACCCCCACCACGTCTGGGAGCGGGACCCGGCGGACGAAGCCCTGATCTTCCGCCGCGTCCGGGGCGACCACCTCCGCTTCCCGGGCCTCCGCCACCTCCTCGGCCGAATCCGGCTCGGCCGCCTCCAGCACCGCCACCGGGACGGCGCCTGAGGAGGCTCACGCCGGGCAGGTAGGTGTCCATGAGCCGGTACATCGCCGCGTGCTTGAGCATCCGCACCGGGGCCGGCGTGTGCGGGCTGCTGACCGGGGTGCCGCGCAGCACGACCTGCATGGTCCAGCCGGGGATCTTGAACAGCACCCAGAACAAGGCGAGACCGGCAAGCATGGTGCCCAACTGGTCCATCTTCGGGATGCCCAGGGCGGCGGCGCCAGGAGCGAAGAAGAGCTTCAAGCCCAGCACGAAGGTCGTCGACTGCGCGATCTGCACCACCATGCACCCGCCCAGGCCCCGCCACCACAGCCGTGCGACCGGGTCGGTGAGCGGATGGGCGTGGCAGGCCAGGGCCAGCGGCCCGCAGACGGCCAGCAGCGCCATCACGGCGATGCGCACCATGAAGCCGATCAGGACCGCCACCACGAGGGCGAGCATCAGCAGAGCCAGGAACAGTTGGTACAGCTTGAACGCGGGGCCGTCGAAAAGCGCGAGCGGGATGGCGCGTTCGACCAGTCCGTGCCCGGCATCGGACATCTCGGTATCCGTGATCGCGTGCGCGAGGGCGTTCGACAAGCCGATGGCCTTGCCCATCACGGTCAGGGACGAGGCGGCTGCGACCATTCCCACCAGCAGACGCGGCACGACTTGTTTGAGGGCATAGCGGTTCTGCATGGTCTCGTGACCCATGACGGTGAGGCCGCCCGCGGTCACGAAGAGCACGTAGATCCCGACCGTGATCCCCAGCGTCGCCGTCCACAGCCTTCTGACGTCGGCGTGCCCGGTGACGTCGGGGGTCGCCAGGAGCGTGTCGGCGAGGAACGCGCGGACCGGCTTCATGATCTGCTCGATCAGCATGCCGAGGAACGAGGAGACCGCGTCCACGACCATGCCGGGGATGTCGAAGAGGCCACCGAAGACCTCGGCGTCGGGGGGCTCGCAGGAGAAGCCTTCGACCTCGCACGCCGGAGGCGTCGGACCGGGAGCCGGTTCCCGTGGCGGGGACGGGTCGCTGTCGGGTGCGGGAGGGTCCGGAGCGGGTGTCGGCCCGGGGGCGGGCTCCGGCTCTTCTTCCGGTGCGGGCTCGGGCGCAGGGCCGGGCTGCGGTTCTGGCCGAGGCTCCGGATCCGCAGGGGCCGACGGAATCCGAGCCGCCGTGTGCGCGATTGCGGTGTCGGTCGTCGGCAGGCCGAGGACGAGGAAGACCAAAGCGAAGAGCAGCACGGGCAGAGCTCGGCCGGCGGATCGTTTCGCGCGGGCCATCAGCCGTCTCCCGCTCCGACGATGCCTTTCAGCACGGTTACGACGACCGGGGCGAGGATCGCCAGGCCGTATCCGATGGCCGAGGCTTTCAGCGCCCGCTTGGCCGCCTCGACTTCCCCCGGATCACCTCCGGCCATCAGATAACGCAGACCGCCGAAGGTGAGGAACAAGGTGGCCAGTCCCGCGAGGAGACCGACCACCCAGTTCCGCAGGTTGTTGATCACGGTGGGGATGTCCGCGACGGCCCACCCCCGGGAAGTACCTGCCAGGAGCAGCAAGGCAGCGCAGAGCACGGTGAGACCGCCCCTGACCGCCCAGGTACCGGTAGCGGCCACCCGGGACCGGCGTCGGCGATCAAGCCTTGCGGGCATGGCAGGCCACCTCCAGCGGCACAGCAAAAAGGGAGAGCGGGTCAGAAAAGCGGGGAACAGCGGTGTGCGGGATGACGCAGTGGGGTGAGCACGAATCCCTCGACCGGGGCCGTCCTCCTGACGGGCAGCGGGAACGAGGTCCTCGGGTGTCAGCACGAGACGGTGTGCTCACCCCACGCGGCACAGGACCCGGTGAAACGTCCGACGGGCCCGGTTCGGCAGCCGCCGCCGGACACCTGGATGGCGCCCGGGGGGACTGCTCACCGGGGATAGAGATTCACGGCACCGAAATTGACGTATCGCGCCGGGACGTCCCCCGTCTGGGTCACTACTCGCGTCAGCGCAGTCGGTCCCGGAGGTGCTTGGCGAGACGCTGCTCAGCGACGGCGCGGTGGCGGTAGAGCTGACGCACGCTCACACCCCGCTCGACCGCCAGGCGCTGCATCGGCTCGCCCCGCAACCGCGTGCGAGCGATCAGCCGGGCCTCGGCCAGGCCGACGACATCAGTGCTGACCGCCTGGGCCAGCACCGCGTACTCGTCCCCCGCCTCACCGGGTTCGGTGGCGGGAGTCGAATTCCAGCACTCAGCATGGCTCCCGGAAGATGCGAGTCGGCCGACGTACGCGGTCAGCGTTCCGCTCTCCCGCTCGGCGCGCCGACGCGCGGCGTACACCAGCCGGTGCACCGCACGGTCGGCTGCGGCGAACAGCTCCCGCCCCACATCAGCGGTGTCCACGTCCACAACCGGCACAGCGGCGGCGACCGCGGCGAGGGCTTCCTGCTCGACTTCCGCCCGCTCCACATGGGCCGGGCGCGCCAACCGGGCCAGCATCCGACGCAGAACCGGTACGGCCATGGCGACCGCCACCGTGTCCCACGGCCGGCCGATTCGCTGAGCCCGGCGAACCACCTCGCGCCAGGTCTGTGCGCGCAGCGCAGGTGAGGTGGCGGGGTAAGCAAGGCGGACCCGCACCTGATCGACGGTCAGCACGGGCTGCTCCGGGTCCTCGCAGACCAGGTGCGCGGGGAGCGTCAGGGGGACGGGAGCGGTGCCGAGCGCGAGGAAGGACGCTTCCAAGGCCCCCAGCGGCGAGCGGCCGGCGGGGTGCGTACAGGCGACGCGGTGGCGGGAAGGACGTGCGGTGGAGTGCATGGCAGATGCTCCTTGCGGGGCGCGGTGGACAACGTCTGCTCCACCGCTGTCACCCCGCCGTGCCACGCCCGGGCCGCCGCCGCGCGAACACCGGTTCCCTGGCCCGGTCCGTGCGATGGCTCGTAACCGGACCGCCCTGGCTGAGCAGCACGTTTGCCGAGTCCCTGAGACCGGATTCGAACCTAAGAATTTCTCGTCCCGCTCCTGCTGGGCGGCCGGCTTGTGCCGAAAACCGCGAGCGTCGCCAGTGAAGATCAAGGGACAGCAGATGCGTGCCACCGAGGAGACAACCGCTGGCTCGCAGGGGAGATCGGCGCTGGGAGTCAGCCGAAGCCCGACGCGGATGGGGTGGCGCGCCCGGGGACACCCGACGGAGACTTCTTCGTGCTCGCCGATGGCACGCTGCGTTCCCTCGCAGCACCCCAATGGAGTGATCATCACGGCACCACGGGATCTCGTTGCCTCGGTGATGGGGCCCTCCACCTCGGCTGGCCAGCCCGGCGACTACCAGGCCTCACCCGGGGAGGAAGAACAACGGACATGCGGCCCGGCGGTGGTTCGTAGGTGGCTCGCCACTGGCTCGATAGCCGCTGACCAGCGAAAATGCTGGCCGATACCCATAGGTTAGGGGTTGTCCCGTACCGATCGTCAGGTATGCCGAGACATGCCAGGTGGCAACCGGCCAAGGCTGGCTGAAGCAGGGTGACCGGTCCCACCTGGGGCGGTGGGCCTCCGATGCGCTGGCTGCCTGGAAGCGGCGCCCAGAACTACCATCATGATCATGATTACGCGCAGGAAAGACGGCTACGAGGTCGATACCAATCCGGACCGCCTCGACATCGACTTGGTCCACCACTGGCTTTCGACCGACGCCTTCTGGGCCCTGGGCCGCAGCCGCGAAACAGTCGAGCAGTCCATCCGCGCTTCTCTCAACTTCGGCCTCTATGGCGTCAACGGCGCCCAGAGCGGCTACGCACGCGTGGTCACCGACTTGACGACCTTCGCCTGGCTCTGCGACGTCTACGTCGACCCAACGCACCGCGGCATGGGGCTCGGTACCTGGCTGGCCGCCGTGATCCGTGACCATCTGGAGCCTTACAAACCCAAGCGAATTCTTCTGTCAACGCTCGATGCCCACGAGGTCTACGCCAAGGTCGGTTTCGTCCCCTTCCCGGATCCCCAAAAGCTGATGATCATGAAACACGTTCAGTGAGTGCTCGTACCTGCTCCTGGATACGGCTACGCCGTCATTTCTCGTGAACATCAGCGAGCCCATGGATCGCCAACCGCTGCCGAAGCTGATCTCTACCATCCAATCGAGGCGCTTGACAGCGAACCCAGTCGTACGGGGTGAGCACGCTGCGGGTGCTGTACGGCCATACCAGCTGGAGCGAACGGGACCATGCCATACGTCGAGGTGCCGGGAATTCCACACGCGAGCGTTGGCGAAACCCCCTGTTGGACTGCGCGACGGCCAAGTTCGAGGACGCGGTTCCGGTAGGGCTGTTTCCGTGGTCAAGGGGTGCGCGCGGTTTCCAGGGCATCGGGCTGGTACTGGGCGGCGCCTACCCAACAGCGTACTGTTCCGTCCCGCTCGCGAGCTGTCGCTTCGCCGGAGGATGTGGGGGGAAACTGGGCCTCAAGAGGGCATCTCTGCCATAGCATGGTGCCGCCTCTTTGGCAGGTCGCCAAGGCATGGGATGAGCGTCACTGCCAGGAGTACTTCGCCGATGAACCAGGAGAACGATGCAGCTTCGTCGCCTTCGTATCCGGAGCTTCCGCAACTTCAGGGACCTGGTCATAGATCCGTTCCCAACGCCGACTGTGATCGTCGGCGAGAATGGTGCAGGCAAGAGCAACTTGCTCCACGCCCTGCGACTGGTTCTTGATCCAGATCTGCCAGACCGGCGCCGGGAGCTGCTGTCGGAGGATATCCACGACGGCTCTCCCACCCTGGCCGAGGGGGCGGAGGTCACTGTGGAAATCGAACTCTGCGGCTTTGAGGACGATCCCGATGCGCGGAGCGAACTCGACGGGGCCATCGTGAGCGTGGATCCGCTTACGGCCCGGCTCACATACCTGTTCCGGCCGAAGCAATCGGCGGCGCTCCTATTGGGTGAGGAGGAGGAGGCCCAGCCGCTGACACCGAACGACTACGAATGGACCATCTTCGGCGGCACGGACCCGAGCAACAGCATGCTCGGCGCGAAGAAATATGCCGCATTGTCGGTTCTGCCAGCACTGCGGGATGCCGAGAGCGACTTCGCGCGCCCAGACCGCAGCCCTCTGACGAGACTGCTGCGCGAGCTTCCCCCATCACAGACCAGCATCGATAAGACACTGGAGGCGATACGCAACGCGCGAGAGGATCTCGGCCGCGATTCCAACGTCCAGCGTGTCGCCGACCTGATTCGGGCGCGCGTGACCACCATGGCCGGACCCCGGCTGAACCTCGATCCGTCACTGGCTTTCATCGGGCGCGATGAAGATCTGCTGCGCAGCATCCGGTTGTTCATCGACCCATCTGCCGCTAGGGGCGTTGACCGGACCTCAACGGGCACCGCCAACGTGCTCTACCTGGGGCTCCTGCTGGAGTGGCTGGGCCTGCGCCGGGGGGCCCTAAATGGCGAGGACACCCTGCTGGCGGTCGAGGAACCAGAGGCCCATCTACACCCCACCTTGCAGCGGCACCTTTTTGCCCACCTACTCGCCCAGTCCAACCGCCTGCTGCTGACTACCCACAGTCCGCATATCGCCGCTGTAACCCCGCTGCCCAGCCTGGTGCTCTTGCTAGATGGCGTTGCTGGGTCCGAGGCGCGTGTCATGTCCTCCGACCTACTCACGGCGCCCGAGCGAGTGGACCTGCAGCGGTACCTCAACGTCAACCGGGCAGAACTGCTCTTCGCACAAGGCGTCGTTCTAGTTGAAGGGATCGCTGAGACCTATGTCTTGCCTGCACTCGCCCGATCTGCCGGGTTCAACCTTGACGCCCACGGCATCGTCGTCGCCAGCATCGACGGAACGGATTTTGCTCCCTACGCAAAACTTCTGGGCCCCTCCGGTTTCAACCGCCCCTTCAGTGTCCTGACCGACGGCGACGCCGTCGACACCGAGAACAAGGAGAAGTACCGGCGCGAACTGGGCCTGAAGCGTGCCCTCGACCTGTTGACGGTCCTCGCCGACGCAGACACGGCCGATACGTATGAGGAAGCTTTGGGCGTTCTACAGGAACAGAACCTTCCGGGCACCGGAGGTTCGCGGATGGGGCGCAAGGATCTTGTCACCACCGCCGCGGGCTTCGGCATCTTCGTGGGCCCGGACACCCTGGAGACCGACCTTGCACCGCTGCTGGGCAAGGAGATGAAAGCCACATTCAACGAACTCGCTAACGGGCGGAGACGTCGCGAGAACTTCGCCAAGGCCGTGGATCAGGTCTCTGCTGGATCTTCTACCGCCCCCCAGCGCGACGCCATCGTCTCCCGTATCGAGCGGGATCCTGTCAGCAAGGGCCGCTTCGCCCAGCGGCTTGCAACCCACGTCGAGCAACTCGATCTACCCACTCAGATCCGGAAATTGCTCAGTGTCTCCGCTGAACAAGCCGTTAGCCAGGCAGACCTGCTGGGTCTGCCTGGCTGCGGACCGCTGCTGGCGCTCCTGGACGATCTGCGCCGCCGCTACGAGAATCTGCCCCTGGTCCCCACCCTTGAAGAGACCAGTGGATCCTTTCCTGGCGAGCAGGGGACGAGTACATGATCTCTGCTCCACCCGTCCGTGAGCCAGCGGCAGGCACCTTCACTCCGCCCCCGGAACACACCGTGCAGCTGAAACCGGCCCCGGCATCGCTCCGGCTACCACCGGCCCTGGCCCAGGAGATCGCCGATCTGCATCCGCGACAACGCCAGGCCGTGCACCATCAAGGCAACCTGGTTCTCGTGGCTGGCCCAGGTGCGGGGAAGACACGCACTCTCGTGGCCCGCGTCGGCCAACTTCTGGCGACTACCAGTCCTCACCGCGGGGTCGCCGCGATCACCTACACCGATGCAGCAGCCGCCGAAGTCAGCACCCGACTGCGAATCCTGGGCATGCGCCCCGGCCGCCGCCTGGCCAGCCGCACCGTGCACGCCTTCTGCCTACACCACATTCTGCGGCCGTACGCACGATTCACTACCGTGCCGTACGCCGACGACCTGCCTGTTCTCAGCGATACCGAAGCCAACAAACTCTGGGCCCAAGCCACGTACACGGCCGGCCTGCCGGTGAAGGACAAGCCAGAAGCTCTGCTAACCAAGATCCGGCGTCTCATGGCCGCCGGACATAACCTGCAGGGCTACCAGCGCCAATACGTGAATGCCGTACACCTCTACGAGCATTCTCTGATCGACCGCGGATGCTGGGACTTCGACGCCATGCCAGGCCGAGCACTGGCTGTACTCCGGGCCAGCGAGCCCGCCCGCGACATGCTCTCAGCCCGATTCCCCCACCTCGTCGTCGACGAATATCAAGATCTCAATCCCGTGCTGCACTCCGTGGTCACCGAACTCCTCATGGCCGGAGTCCATGTGACCGCCGTCGGCGACCCCGACCAAACCATGTACGCCTTCCAGGGCGCCGACATCCGATACTTCAAGGAACTCCACGAGCGAGATGACTTCACCACCGTCCAGCTACTGGTGAACTTCCGTAGCGGCAGAAACCTGGTGGCCGCAGGCCGCGGCGTGCTGGGCAGAGACCCCGGCTACAGAGCCGATCCGGATCAGGAAGCACCCGGAACCGTCACCCTCGAACGAATCTCTGATGAAGACGACAGAGATCTCGTTGACCACGCGCAACGCACCGTCGACGTCATTCGCCAGCGAATCGCAGCAGGCACCTTGCCCGAAGATATTGCCGTGCTCTATCCGGGCAACAAGAACCTCCTAGAGCACCTCATCAAGGCCCTCCAAACTGCCGACCTGCCCTGCGACATGGAGCGCACCCGCAAGATCCCCAGCGGACCTCTCGCCGACTTCGTCTCCGCCTGCACCGCTCGCCGACTGGCCGGCCCTGTACCCGGTCCTGAGGACCTGCCGCCGCATGCTCCTGATGGCGAGGCTGGAGGTGCCACGGATTCGCCGTCGGAGCCCAAACGGCGGCGGACGTCGGCGCAACAGGCCAAAACTGTCCGAGAACTAGCTTCCACATGGCATCACCGCCGACAGGCCGCGGGTATCACCCTGGAGGAGGAAACACCGCGCAGCCTTGCCCGGGATCTCCTGACACTGCTCGATGCCCCCGACCGCGAAGCCGCGGAGGATGACACGACGGCCTTCCTCGACCGCCTCCTCGCGCACCTCAGTGTCGACCAGCTAGCCAGCCTCGCTCCCGATCTTCGAGACCAGCAAGCACCGAGTGATTTCCGAACTGCGGCGGCAAGCGGCCTGACAATGGCGGAACTTGCCGGCGAACGTGCCCCCGGACGCATCGTGCTGACTACTTACCACAGCGCCAAGGGCCGAGAATTCTCGGTCGTAGTCCTTCCCGGCCTGGTCGACGGCCTCATGCCCTTCTACTTCGCGAACCAAAACCTGCCGACCAGATCCCTCGAGGAGCAACGCCGTAACTTCTATGTCGCAGTCACCCGGGCCCAGGACGAAGTCGTGCTTATAGCCGGTGACCGCTTCACCGACCCGTACCACGGCGTACGAATCGAAGGACGATCCCAGTTCGTCGACGACATCCTCAACCAGGCATCGAACTCGTTCTGAATCCCACGCTCGGCCAGGCAGCCGCCAGGTCAGTCTGATGCAGTGGGGCAGGTCAAGGTGTCACCTGTTCGTGCAGCAGTCCCCAAGGCCCTCGACGCGGAGCGAGCGCGGGAAGGGTGCGTTCTGGAAGACGCCGGAGATCGTCGCGTGGGCGAAGGCCGGGCGTTCGCCTGGATCGACGACGAGATTACCAATGCGGCGCGTCTGGGTGAACGAGCATCACAGTGGCCCCGCTCTCCTCCACCGGGTCGATCCCCGCTGCGGTCTCACCAGCAACGACATCGCCACACTCACAGCATGGGCGACCGAGCTGTGCTGACTCATAGTCAGCCTGCAGCTGACTGCGACGCCGTTCCGCACGATCAGTGCGGGACAGCCTTTGGGCACGCGTGACCTCCGATGTCACGGCGCATTGGCGAAGAACGAACCTCCGCGGGAATGACAATCCCCGTCCTGTTGAGTCCCTATTGCTTGTGTCAGCACCAGACGGCTTCGATTCCCCCCTTCCGGGTGCCAAGCACCCATGCCCACCGCGTCCCCGCGTGGCCGAGGCCCCGCCCACCCCAGCGCTTCGTTGCCGACCACCATCTGGCTCCCCGGCCGTGACCAGAGGGAGGCTGCGCCCGCCCCTGGCAGTGTCCTGCCCGAGTGGGCGATCGAGAAGATCGGTACGCACCTCATCCCGCGCCTCGACAGGACGCCCGCCCCTCTGGTCAAGGTCTCCGTTCGGGACACCGAGCCGGGCATGGACGCCCGTATGGCGAGCGAGACCCGCGCGAGCAGCCCGAGCTGTGGAGGGCTAACCCTGCTCGCCGAGCTCCACCCCGATTCCCTCCCTGCCCCCGCAGCGCCCGCCCCAGCGCCTGTCGGCGAGATGCCCGGGGCGATGGAGGACGGCTGGCCCGGGTTCTTCCACCGCGCTCACCGGTTGCTCCCCACCGACGGTCTGCTCCTGCTCGCCGCCCGCCAGCGCCGGGACGCCGGCGTACTCACCGACCCGCTCGGCTCGCTCGTCGCCTGCGCCCGCACCGCCGGCTTCCGCTACCTGCAACACATCGTCGTCGCCCACGCCCACCCCGTCGACGACCGCCTGGTACCGGCTCCGCCCGCGGACGCCTGCCTCGGCGTCACCCACAGCGATCTGATCGTCCTCTCCTCGATCGGCCACGCCTGAACCCAGGAGGTCTCACCGTGCCCTGCCCCGACTCGGTGTGGAACACCGCACCCACCTCCGCCCCCGCCCAGCGCAAAGGCCGCTACGTTCCCGGATCAGCCGCCCACCCCGCCAAAATGCTCCCCGCCATCGCCGCCCACGCCATCCGCACCTACACCCACCCCGGCGACCTGGTCCTCGACCCGATGTGCGGCATCGGCACGACCCTCGTCGAAGCCCTCCACCTGGGCCGCAACGCCCTCGGCATCGAGTACGAACGGCAGTGGGCCAACCTCGCCCGGCTCAACACGGCCTGTGCCGAGCATGAAAACGGCGGCACCGCGACCGGCGCCGTCCACTGCGGCGACGCCCGAACCCTGACCGCCCTCGTCCCCGCCGGCCTCCACGGCACGGCCGACCTGGTGATCACCTCACCGCCGTACGGCTCCAGCGTCCACGGCCAGGTCCGCTCCACCCGGGAGACCGGCGAACGCGGCGTCGTCAAGAAGGACTACCGCTACAGCCAGGACCCCGCCAACCTCGCTCACGTCTCCACCGACCAGCTCCCGGAGGCCTTCACGGAGATTCTCGCCGAGTGCCGCAACATGCTCCGCCCCGGAGGCACCGCCGTGGTCACCACCCGCCCCTGGCGCGAACACGGTGAACTCATCGACCTGCCCTCCGCTGTGCTCGCCGCCGGCCGGGCCGCCGGACTCACACCCGCCGAACGCTGCGTCGCCCTCCTCGCAGGCATCCGCGACAGCCGACTCGTGGCCCGCCCCTCGTTCTTCCAGATGAAGAACGTCCGCGACGCCCGCCGCCTCGGCATTCCGCTCTGTGTGGTTCAGCACGAGGACGTCCTGGTCTTCACGCGGCCTGAGACCTCCGGGACGACAAGCGAATGCCGTCGCGCCGCACGGCGAAGCGGAACGTGCGCGGGCCGGCCTGAAGGCGAGACAAGCCGTTCGGGCGCCCTGCGTTGCCGCACGTGCAGCAGAGGACACGGTCATGGCCGCCGCTGACCTCCGGACCGGACCACGGTGCTCCGGCGCGGACGTCCTCGACCTCGGTGAGCAAGCCGCCGTTCCGCTTCAAGCTGGGCACCCCATGGAGGGCGTCTCCGGTGCCAGTCTCGCCTCCCAGGACCTGCCACCGGAGTGCCGCCCGCGAGCGGCGGATGGGCCGTGAACCCCAGGCCCTCCGGCCACGCCGATGTGCGTGGGCCCAGCCTTGACGACACCCCCGAGATGGAGCGTCCATGGTCGTCGGCCAGCGGCACACGACCGGACACCACGGACGTATCACGTGAACGAGCTTCGTGGCGAAAGTCGTTGTCTGTGACCGGCCGATGCGTCGTGATCGACGGCAGCGACGGTGAGGCACTCCAACAGCGCCAGATCGCCGCGATCCGCCGAGCCCTGGCTTGGCTCGCCTCCCACCCCGAGAGGGGGCGGTGCGACGTAGACACGGAGTAGCGGTGGCTCGACGGCCACTGTCGACGGAGAAAGGTATAAGTCGAAATGTCCACGGCCAGAGCAGCGGTCGGCGCCGTCACACCCTCGCTCCCCGGAACACCGTGGTCGCCGATAAAGTCGGACCAGCCAGCCCCGCAAAGCACGGTAGCGGTGGCCTGGCTGGGCCGCACCTCCACCGAGGACGCGCAGGACCCGACGCTTTCTCTTCCTCGCCAGTTGCGCAACGCCCGGGCCGCGCTGCCGCCCGGCTGGATGATTGTTGCGCACTTCTACGATGTCGAATCGGGTCGCAAGGACCCGGACGCCCGCGGATACAGCCGGGCTCACGAACGCTTCAACGTCCCGATCCCCCGAGACGGCGGCATCGCCGACCTTCTCGAAGAGGCCAAGAGCCCTGACCGGCGCTTCGCCGCCGTGCTCTGCGAGTCGATCGAACGCGTCGCGCGCCGCACCTACTTCGGCACGAAGATCGAGCACGAGTTGGAGCAGACCGGCGTCGCGCTGTGTGCAGCTGACGAACCGATCCTCACCGACAGCCGCGCCAAACGGGCCACCCCGACCTTGACCCGACGAGTCAAGCAGGCTGTCTCCGAGTGGTACGTCCTGCAGATGCTGGAGCTGTCCTGGGACGGCTTCGTCGAGCACACCGAGCAGGGCTGGAACGTCGGCAAACCACCCTACGGTTATCTCGCCCAGCGTGTCCCGCACCCCGTACCCGCCAAACGCGAGCAGGGGCTGACGAAGCATCGCCTCGTCCCCGACCCGGCGCGCGGGCCTGTCGTCACCGAGATCTTCCGCATGCGAGTCCTGCGGAGACTCAGCTATCGAAGAATCGCTGATGAACTGAACGCCGACTTGCACACGTACCCGCCACCCCAGCCCAACCGGGCCGACACGACCAAGCACCGCTGGACCGCCTCCGCGGTCCGCTCCATCCTGGAAAATCCCAAGTACACGGGCTACCAGGTGTGGAACCGCAAAGCCCGTAAGAAGCGCGGCAACCGCGCCAACCCCGTAAGCGAGTGGGTCTGGTCGCCCAGACCCACCCATGAACCTCTCGTGACGCGGCAGCTCTTCGACGCCGCCTGGCCTGCGGCCTTCACGCACCCGGGCGTCAAGAAGGAGAGGGTGGCCAGTGCCGCTGCCTCCCCGGACCGGTTCTATGTTCTGCGTTCTTTTCTGTTCTGCGCGCTTTGCGATCACCGGATGTACGGCAAGGAGAGCAAGGGACGCTCCTACTACGCCTGTCAGCCCAAGAAGGACCAGCACCAGGACGCCGACTGGTACGCCTCCCACCCCAAGGCCGTCTGGATCGGCGAGCGCGCCATGCTCGGAGCCATTCACAGCTTCTTCGAAGAGCGGGTCTTCGGTCCGCAGCGCCGCCAGCTCCTCGAAGTAGCCACGGCCACGACTACGGCGACCGTCCCCGACCGCTCCGCCGACCTCCAACGCCACCAGAAGGAGGCGGAGGATCTTGCCCGCCGCAAGGAACTCCTCCTTGACCAGTTGGCCACTGCCGCGGATGACGGTGATCCCGAGACCGCGGCAGAGTTCCGCAAGGGTGTCCGCAAGCGCTTCGACGCAACCGAGCGCCAGCGCCGCGAAGTCCTCGCCAAGCTGGAGGCATGCCGTGCGGAAACGGCTCCCGGGGGTCAGGGTGACCCTTCACTCCTGGAAGCGATCCCGCAGCTCCGTTTCCGGTTCGCCGAGCTTCCCGTCACGCTGCAGCGCGAGCTCTTCGACGCCTTCCAGCTCCGTGTCCGCTACGACGGGCGCGACCGGGGCGTGCAGCTGCAAGTCACGATCTTCGCAGCCGCCACCCCGGATCTCGTTCGCTTGGTGGAACGGGCGGCCAATGCCGCCCGGGCTGTCGACCAGCCCATAGAAGGGCGCCCCCGGCAGGACTCGAACCTGCGGCCAAGTGCTTAGAAGGCACCTGCTCTATCCACTGAGCTACGGGGGCCGGACGGCGGCCTCGGCTGCCTGGAGCCCCGGTTGCCGGCGGATCGGACCGTCCGGGCAGGCTCCACCTGCCCGTGGGGATCGGCTGATCCGTGGCCTTGCCGGGACAAGGATAGGGCTCCTTGTGTCTCCTCCCGGTAGCTTCACCGCGGCGACACGTTGTGGGGGTTCGGTGAAGCGGGTCCGATAATCGCAGGCGGGTACGAATCTTGCACCGTTTTTCGCGCCTGGGGCGACGCATGTTGTGCACTCGTTATGCCTGAGGCGCAGGACGTCACAGAGGTATCACACGCCCGCCCCGGCGCGCAGAGCGGCTATAAGCTTCAAAAAGCACATGAAATTGGGCATTCTTCGCATGTGGCGACTTTGGATGCACAGCCCCGACTGATCGACGCACTGTCCGCACTGCGCGACCGTGTCGCCGCCGCACGCTTCCCGCTTGCCCTTCCGGGCGCGGACCGTGCCCGGCGGGACCGGGCCGAGCTGCTCGCACAGCTCGACGACTACCTGATGCCCCGGCTCAGGGACCCCGGCGCGCCGCTGCTCGCCGTCATCGGCGGGTCGACCGGCGCCGGCAAGTCGACGCTCGTCAACTCTCTGGTCGGCCGGCCCGTCAGCGTGGCCGGGGTGCTGCGGCCGACCACCCGCACGCCCGTTCTCGTATGCCATCCCGGCGACCGGCGCTGGTTCGACGGCCGGCGGGTGCTGCCCGGGCTGGTCCGGAGCCGGCTGCCGGGGCCGGGCGGGGCTCCGGCGGGCGGCGAGCCGTTCGGCTACGAGGCCGACGACACCTCCGGGCGCGAGGCCGGCTCCGCCCACGACGGTTCCGCCCACGACGCCCCGGGCTACGACGGTTCCGCCCACGACGGCCCGGGCTACGACGGTTCCGCTCACGACGGCCCGGGCTACGACGGCCCCGGCTACGGCAGCGATCCGCGCGACCCGGCCGACGGCGCCCCGGAGGCGGCCCTCCGGATCGAGACCGCCGACAGCCTCCCGCCCGGCCTCGCCCTTCTCGACGCGCCGGACATCGACTCCCTGGTGACCCGCAACCGCGACCTCGCCGCCCAGCTGATCTGCGCCGCCGACGTCTGGGTGCTGGTCACCACCGCGACCCGTTACGCCGACGCGGTCCCCTGGCACCTGCTGCGCTCGGCGAAGGAGTACGACGCGACCCTCGTCACCGTCCTCGACCGTGTGCCCCACCAGGTGGTGGCGGACGTCTCCCGGCAGTACGGCACGCTCCTGGAGCGCGCCGGGCTCGGGGACGTGCCCCGCTTCACCATCCCCGAGCTTCCCGAGTCCGCCGGTGACGGCGGCGGGCTGCTGCCCGCCACCGCCGTCGCCGGGCTGCGCGCCTGGCTCACCCAGCGCGCCGAGGACCCGGCAGCCCGTACCGTCGCCGCCGCACGCACCGTCAGCGGCGTCCTCGCCTCGCTGGACGTCCGGGTTCCGGCGCTCGCCTCGGCGGCCGCCGCCCAGTACGCCGCCACCACCCGGCTGACCCAGTGCGTCGAGCACGCGTTCGGCCGGGCGCGCGAACGGGTCCGGAGGGACATCACCACCGGCTCCGTGCTCGCGGGCGACGCCCTCGCCCGCTGGCGCGGCTTCCCCCGGCACAGCGGCCCCGGGGAACTCCTCGACGCCTGCGCCGACTGCCTCGGCGCCCTGCTCTGCTGCGCCGTCGCGGGCGCCGACGAATGGGTCCGGGACACCTGGCGGCGCGACCGTGCCGTGGGCGCCGGGCCGCTGCCCGAGATGGCCGCCCAGGCGTCCCGTGCCCCGCACCGCATCGGCGTGGCCGTACGGCACTGGGTGCGCTGCGTCGAGGAACTCGCCGACGAGGAGGCCCGAGCCGCCGACCGCCCCGGCACCGCCGACCCCGACCGTGCCGCCGCGCTGCTCGCCGCCGCGCTGATCGGCGGCGGCCGGGCCCGTGAGGCCGCCGGGCAGCTCGCCGAGGAACTCGGCACGCAGGGCGCGCTCCGGATGCGCGCCCGCGGCGGCCGGCTGCTGGACGACTGCCTGGAGCGCGCGCTGACCGGCGAGCGCGACCGCCGCCTCGTACCGCTCGAAGCCCTCGACATGACCCCCGATCAGCAGACCCGGCTGATCGCCGCGCTGTCCGTACTGCAGAAGGAGAGGTGACCGGCGTGACCACCACCACCGCCGCCGACCGGCCGGAGGACGCCGACCGCCCGCACACCGGTACGGAACTCGTGTCCGACGACCGCACGGAGCCCGCCGGGCCCGCCGAGCCTGCCGGGCCCGCCGAGCCTGCCGGGCCCGCCGGGCCCGGGGCTTCCGCCGAACCGGGCGGGCCGGACGAGCCGGCGGACCGGTCCGGGCAGGTACCGGGGGCCGCGCTGCCGACCGCCCGTACGGAGGACGCCGCGGTCCCCCGGGCCGGGGCGCGGGACGGGGAGGCGGCCGGACGCGCGCCCGTACCCGTACCCGTACCGGACGAAGCCCCGGAGGCCCCCGCCGCGCTGGCCGGCCCGGAGCGACAGGCGGTCCCTCCCGCCGCGCCCGTGGCCAGGGGAACGGCCCCGCTCTCCCCGCCCGAAGACGTGCGCTCGGACGACGTCCGGGGCGGCGATGCCCGATCCGGCGGTGTCCGGGTCGACGGCGTCCGATCCGACGGCGTCCGGGCAGGCGGCGACCGGGCCGACGGTTCGCGAGCCGACGGTTTCGGAGCCGCAGACGCCCGTACCGCAGACAACCGGGTCACAGACATCCGTACCGCAGACGCCCGTACCGCAGACGTCCGCGCCGAACGCGCCCCGCTCGTACGGGACGGCGAGCCCGGCGGCCGCACCGCCGAGCCGGCACCGGCCGGCCACGGCACGGCCGGAGACCGCGCCTCCCGCACCCCGGACGGGCTTCCGTCACAGGGCCCGGCGGCACAGGGCCTGTCGGCACAGGACCCGGCAGCACAGGGCCTGTCGGCACAGGATCCCGCGGAAGCGGAGCCGGAATCGGAACGGGCACCGGAACCAGAACCGGAACCGGGCGGGGACGAGGACGCGCCTGTGCCGGAGCCCGGATCCGCCGGTGCGGAGGTTCCTCCGCTCCCGGAGGACGGCCCCGTGGCGAAGGAGCGGAAGCCCTGGGACGACGGGCTCATCGCCCGCCGGGCCCCCGAGGACGCGGACGCCCGCGCCGACCGCGCCGCGGAGTGGTGGCGGGCCGACTTCCGCCCCGGCAGCACCGCCGGGGCCGCGGAGGGCGCCCGCTCCGGACCCGACGGACGTTCCGGCGGCACCGCCCGCGACGGCGGGGGCCGCGGCAAGGACACCACCGCTGCGGAGGCGCCCCGGAGGACCACGTTCAACCGGGCGCTGCGGATCCGGCTCGACGCGCTCCGGGAACTCGTCGGCCTCTCCCGCACCCGGCTCGACCCCGGCAGCCTCACCGAGGCGGGGCACGTCCTCGAAGAAGCCGTCGCACGCCGCCGGCTCTCCCTCGACCACACCGTGGTCGCGCTCGCCGGCGCGAGCGGCAGCGGCAAGTCCACCCTCTTCAACGCCCTCGCCGGAGCCCCCCTCTCGGAGGCGGGCGTACGCCGCCCGACCACCTCCGAACCCCTGGCGTGCACCTGGTCGGAGGGCGCCGACGGGCTGCTGGACCGGCTCGGCGTGCCGCCCCGGCTGCGCCGCCGCTCCTCGGACACCTATCTGCCGGGCAGCGGGCCGGAGTACGCGGCCGAGCAGGGCGCGTCCGGCGGCGGCCACGACCTGAGCGGGCTCGTCCTGGTCGACCTGCCCGACCACGACTCGGCGGTGCCCGGGCACCGCGAGCAGGTGGACCGGCTGCTGGAGCTCGTCGACGCCGTCGTCTGGGTCGTCGATCCGGAGAAGTACGCGGACGCGGTGCTGCACGAGCGGTACCTGCGGCCGCTCGCCGCGTACGACGAGGTCACGTTCGTGGTGCTCAACCAGACCGACCGGCTGCCCGGGGACGCCGCCGACAAGGTCCTGGACGATCTGCGGCGGCTGCTCGACGAGGACGGCCTGGCCCTGGGCGAGCACGGCGAGCCCGGCGCCGCGGTGCTGGGGGTGTCGGCGCTGACCGGGGACGGCGTGGGTGAACTGCGCGAACAGCTCGCCCGGTTCACCGCCGGGCGCGGGGCGGCGGAGAACCGGCTGGCCGCCGACGTGGACGGAGCGGCGGCGCGGCTGGCCCCGGTGTGCCTGGCGGACGGCTGGACGGGGCTGTCGGCCTGGACCCGGGAGGAGTTCGAGAGCCGGCTGGCCGAGTCCGTCGGCGCGGTGGCCGCCGGGCAGGCGGCGGAACGGGAGTGGCAGCGGCAGGCGGAACTGGCGTACGGGGCGCCATGGGTCCAGCTGCGCGGCTGGCTGGCGCGCAGGCGCGCGGCCGCGGCGGCACCCCGGGAGCCCGGTGCGGAGTCCGGTACGGCGCCCGGCACGGAGTCCGGTACGGAGTCCGGTACGGCGTCTGCGATCCCGTCCGGGGACACGTCCGGGGACACGTCCGGGGGCGAGCACGGGACGGACGCCGGGACCGGCATCCGGAACAGTATCCGGAGCGACATCCGGAGCGACATTCGGAGCGGCATCCGGACGGGTATGGGGGCGGACGGCATCGGGACGGACGCCCCGGGGGCCGGTACGGGCGCGGGTGCCCGCGCCGGTTCCGAGGCGGACACCGGGACCGGCGCGGTTCCGGAGCCCCGGACCTCCC
Organism: Streptomyces lycii; assembly: GCF_009735685.1. Lineage (GTDB taxonomy): Bacteria > Actinomycetota > Actinomycetes > Streptomycetales > Streptomycetaceae > Streptomyces > Streptomyces lycii. Next base: position 47,901 of record NZ_WHPN01000256.1, read on the forward strand.
GTGCCGTGGTCGAGCAGGCCGTACGGACCGTCGCCGGGGACGCCGCGGCCGGACTGCCGGACCCGTGGGCGCGGGCGGTGCGCGACGCCGCCGTACGCGGTGCCGAGCGGCTGCCGGACGCGCTGGACGAGGTCGCGGCCGCACGCGCGGCGGACAGTTGCCGGCCGACCGGGCCGGGCTGGTGGGCGGTGGCCTCGGTGGCGCAGGGGCTGATGCTGGCGCTCCAGGCGGGCGCGGCCGTGTGGCTGGTGATGTCGGTGGCCGCCGGGCCCGGCGCCGACTGGCGGACCCCGGCGCTGCTGATGGCGGCCGGGGTCGCGGGAGGCCCCGTGCTGGCCTGGGCGTGCCGGCTCGCGGCCCGGGGACCGGCGCGGGCCTACGGCCAGGAGGCGGAACGGCGGCTGCGGGACGCGGCGGCCGCCTGCGGACGGTCCCGGGTGCTGGAACCGGTGGCCGCGGAACTGCTGCGCTACCGCGAGGCACGCATCCAGTACACGGTCGCGGCGGGTGACACGGCCTGCGTTTGACCCCCGGCAGCGGGCGTGGCCGGTACCTGACCGGACACCCGACAGGACAGCCGGCTCACCCGCGCGGGTGGGCCGGTTTTCCACAACCCGTGGGTACTCCACAGGCCGCTGCGGGGATCCGCCGCTCGCGGCAGTCTGTGCTCAGCGCCGGGAACGACCGGCCGAAGCCGCCGGCCCCCTCGGGAGGACCGACGGCGGAGCAGGCAGAGAAACGGGGCCGGGCCTGGCGGACAGGCCCGGCGGACCGGGCAACAGCGAGCGGAGCAAGGGGGAGCCCCGGATGAACGAGACGATGCTGACGGTGGTGGGCAACGCGGCGACGCGGGTCGAGTCCTGGACCACGGGGGAAGGGGGCAGCGTGGCGCGTTTCCGGCTGGCGGCGACGGTGCGCCGCCGGGACCGGGAGAGCGGAGCCTGGACCGACGGGCCCACCAGCTTCTACACGGTCTGGGCGCGGCGGGCGCTGGCCGCGAATCTGACGGCCTCGGTGGCGGTGGGGGAGCCGCTCGTGGTGCACGGGAGGCTGCGGGTGCGCGAGACCGAACACCAGGGACAGCGCCGGGTGTCGGCGGACATCGACGCGACCGCGGTGGGCCACGACCTGTCCCGGGGCACATCGGCCTTCCGCCGCGGTGCGCGCCCCCAGCGGGACACGGCCGTGCCGCCGCCCGCGGAAGTCCCGGCGCCCGCGGAAGTCCCGACGCCGGCCCGGCAGCCCGCGGAGGCCCGGCAGCCCGTGGAGGGTGACGCGGTTCTGTCACAGCCGGCGGCCGGCCTCACGGCCGCTGCCCCGGCGCCGTGAGCGGAGGTGCCGTGAAGATCCGCCCGGAAGGGGTTTGGTGTGACTCGCGACGCTGGGGAGGGCATCGTGCGAATGGGGTCGGTATGCCCCCCGCATCCATGCTGACTTGTCGATAATCCCAGGTCAAAAACGCTGTCAGGCATAACGATTGGGAGTCGGAACTGCTACCGGACCGTACGGCCGGGGACCGGCTCGAACTTCCTTCCTAAGATCCGTGGGTACTCACGGGGGTCACAGGTTTGCACAGCGAGGCGTCTCCCCAAGTCCGCCTCGCCCGGAGGGGAATTCATGATTTCTGTACGCAGGCGGGCTTCCCGCCTCGCCGCCGCGGCCCTGGTCTCGGGCCTGGTCGCGGCCGGTGCGATGACGACCGCCGCACCGGCCGCCGCCGACGACACCGTGCCGCACACGGGTGGTGCGACCGCCACTCTCGACGGCCTGAAGACCTTCGACGGCGCGATCATCCACCACAAGAACGGCAAGGACCAGAAGATCGGTGCCGGTCTCTTCGGGATGACCGTCGACAACGGCGGCAGCCTGCAGACCTACTGCATCGACATCGCCAACCCCACCCAGGAGAAGGCGAAGTACCAGGAGAAGTCCTGGAACGAGACCTCGCTGCACAACAACGCGGACGCCGGCAAGATCCGCTGGATCCTGCAGAACTCCTACCCGCAGGTCAACGACCTTGCCGCGCTCGCCAAGAGCGCCGGCGCGGGCGCCCTCACGGAGAAGACCGCCGCCGCCGGCACCCAGGTCGCCATCTGGCGCTTCTCGGACCACGCGGACGTGACCGCCGAGAACGCCGAGGCGGAGAAGCTCGCCGACTACCTCGAGAAGGCCGCGCAGAACCTCGAGGAGCCGAAGGCGTCGCTCAGCCTCGACCCGCCCGCGGTCTCCGGCAAGCCCGGTGACCGGCTCGGCCCGATCAAGGTGAACACCAACGCGGACAGCGTCACCGTCGAGGCGGCCGGTGCCGCGAGCGGCGTCCAGGTCGTCGACAAGGACGGCAAGGCGGTCACCAGCGCGGCGAACGGCAGCGAGCTGTTCTTCGACGTGCCGGCCGACGCCCCGGCCGGTTCCGCCGCCGCGACGGTGAAGGCCACCACCAAGGTCGAGGTCGGTCGCGCGTTCGCCAGCGAGAGCAAGAGCCAGACCCAGATCCTGGCCGGTTCCAGCGAGAGCACCGTGACCGCCACCGCCACCGCCGAGTGGGCCAAGGCGGGACCGGTCCCGGCCGTGTCGGCGGAGAAGAACTGCTCCGCGGGCGGCGTGGACATCACCGCCTCGAACAAGGGCGACGAGCCGTTCACCTTCGAGCTCGGCGGCCAGAAGCACACCATCGAAGCCGGCAAGTCCGAGACCGTCACCATCCCGGTGAAGGAGGACCAGCCGTACGAGTTCACGATCACCGGCCCGAACGGCTTCGAAAAGAAGTTCTCCGGTGTCCTGGACTGTGAGACCACCGGCACCGGCGGCGGCGAGCCGTCCTCCGAGCCGAGCCCGGCCACGGCCGGCGGGTCCGCGGGCGGCGACGACACCACCGGCGGCGAGGGCGACCTGGCCGAGACCGGCAGCAGCAGCGCCACCCCGATGATCGCCGGCATCGCCGGTGCCCTGGTCCTGGTCGGCGGTGCCGCCGTCTTCCTGGTCCGCCGCAAGAAGGGTGCCGCCGCGGGCGAGTGACCCGCACCGCGAGCACCAGGACTGCCGCTGAACGGGGCGCCACCTGTCGCACCCTCCGCGACAATCCGTGACGTACCGTGACGAAGGGCCGGAGCCTCAGGGTTCCGGCCCTTCGCCGTGCCCCGACAACACGTTTTCGCCCAGGCACGCCCGTACGGCAAGATGGATGTATCTGCCCTCACGCGGCGGAGCCGCACATTGGCCCTTCTCGATCTGCCGGACGGTTTCTCTTGGCTGAGTTCATCTACACCATGCGCAAGGCGCGCAAGGCGCACGGCGACAAGGTGATCCTCGACGATGTGACGACGAGCTTCTACCCGGGAGCGAAGATCGGTGTCGTCGGTCCGAACGGCGCCGGCAAGTCGACCATCCTGAAGATCATGGCGGGGCTGGAGCAGCCGTCCAACGGCGACGCGTTCCTCACCCCCGGTTACACCGTCGGCATCCTCCTCCAGGAGCCGCCGCTGGACGAGACGAAGACCGTGCTGGAGAACGTCCAGGACGGCGTCGCCGAGACCAAGGGCAAGCTCGACCGGTTCAACGAGATCGCCGAGCAGATGGCGACCGACTACTCCGACGAACTGCTGACGGAGATGGGCAAGCTCCAGGAGGAGCTGGACCACGCGAACGCCTGGGACCTCGACGCCCAGCTGGAGCAGGCCATGGACGCCCTGGGCTGCCCGCCCGGCGACTCGGCCGTGACCACCCTCTCCGGTGGTGAGAAGCGCCGCGTCGCGCTCTGCAAGCTGCTGCTGGAGGCCCCCGACCTGCTGCTGCTGGACGAGCCCACCAACCACCTGGACGCCGAGTCCGTACAGTGGCTGGAGCAGCACCTGGAGAAGTACGCCGGCACCGTCGTCGCCGTCACCCACGACCGGTACTTCCTCGACAACGTCGCCCAGTGGATCTGCGAGGTCGACCGCGGCCGGCTCTACCCGTACGAGGGCAACTACTCCAAGTACCTGGAGACCAAGCAGGCCCGGCTGAAGGTCGAGGGCCAGAAGGACGCCAAGCGCGCCAAGCGGCTCAAGGACGAGCTGGAGTGGGTCCGCTCCAACGCCAAGGGCCGGCAGGCCAAGTCCAAGGCCCGTCTCGCCCGCTACGAGGAGATGGCCGCCGAGGCGGAGAAGACCCGGAAGCTGGACTTCGAGGAGATCCAGATCCCGCCGGGCCCGCGCCTGGGCAACGTCGTCGTCGAGGTGGAGAACCTCTCCAAGGCGTTCGGTGACAAGGTCCTCATCGACGACCTCTCCTTCACCCTGCCGCGCAACGGCATCGTCGGCATCATCGGCCCGAACGGCGCCGGCAAGACGACGCTGTTCAAGATGATCCAGGGGCTGGAGGAGGCGGACTCCGGCAAGATCAAGGTCGGCGACACCGTCAAGATCTCGTACGTCGACCAGACCCGCGCCAACATCGACCCGAAGAAGACGCTGTGGGCCGTCGTCTCCGACGAGCTGGACTACATCAACGTCGGCCAGGTCGAGATGCCCTCCCGCGCCTATGTGAGCGCGTTCGGCTTCAAGGGCCCGGACCAGCAGAAGCCCGCGGGCGTGCTCTCCGGCGGTGAGCGCAACCGGCTGAACCTCGCGCTCACCCTCAAGCAGGGCGGCAACCTGCTGCTCCTCGACGAGCCGACCAACGACCTCGACGTGGAGACCCTCTCCTCGCTGGAGAACGCCCTGCTGGAGTTCCCCGGCTGCGCCGTGGTCGTCTCCCACGACCGCTGGTTCCTCGACCGCGTCGCGACGCACATCCTCGCGTACGAGGGCGACTCCAAGTGGTTCTGGTTCGAGGGCAACTTCGAGTCGTACGAGAAGAACAAGGTCGAGCGGCTCGGCGCCGACGCCGCCCGTCCGCACCGCGCCACGCACAAGAAGCTGACCCGGGGCTGACGCGTGCGACACGTTTACTCCTGCCCCCTGCGCTGGTCGGACATGGATGCCTTCGGCCACGTCAACAACGTGGTCTTCCTCCGCTATCTGGAGGAGGCGCGCATCGACTTCATGTTCCGGCTGGCGCCGGGGGACGGCAGCACCTCGTTCACCGGGGGCTCCGTCGTGGCACGCCACGAGATCGACTACATACGGCCCCTCGTCCACCGGCACGAGCCGGTCACCGTCGAGACCTGGGTGACGAAGCTCGGGGCCGCCTCGATGACCGTCGCGTACGAGATCAAGGACGAGGAGCAGGTGTACGTCCGGGCCTCGACGGTCGTGGTGCCGTACAACCTCGCCGAAGGCCGGCCGCGCCGGATCAGCGCCGAGGAGCGGGACTTCCTGCTGCGGTACTTCGACGACGGCACCGGTGACGCGGACGGCGCCGGGAACCCGGGCAAGACCGGGGAGGCCGTCGCCGCATGACGGCGCTGCGCCTCGTCGACGCCCGGGAGGCGGCGGACCTCGCCGCCTTCCTGGCCCGGCTGATCCACTACGACCGGGCGGCAGCCGTGCGCGTCCAGGCGGGCGGCGGGGTGCTGGCGGTCTTCGGCCGCCCGGCCCCCTTCGAGGTGCTGGCCGTACGCACGGCCCGCCTCGCCGACGCGACCGTGCCCGATGCGGCCTCCCCGCCCGCGGCCGTCTCCCCGCCCCGGGCCGCCTCCCCGCCCCGGGCCGCCTCCCCGCCCGGGGCCGCCTCGGCTCCGGGTGCCGGTCCCGTTTCGGGGCCGGATTCCGTTTCGGGTTCCGGTCACGCTCCGGGGCCGGATTCCGCTCGGGGCTCCGGTGCCGCTCCCGAGCCGGACTCCGCTCCGGGCTCCGGTGCCGCTCCGGCCTCGGACTCCGCTCCGGCCTCGGACTCCGCTCCGGGCTCCGGTGCCGCTCCGGCCTCGGACTCCGCTCCGGGCTCCGGTGCCGCTCCGGCCTCGGACTCCGCTCCGGCCTCGGACTCCGCTCCGGGCTCCGAGGGAGCTACGGGCGCCGGTCCCGCCCCGGGTGCCGTCTCCCCGGCCGCAGCCCGTTCCGGCTCCGGACCGGCGGCCGGGCTCGACGTCACCGTCTCGGCGGGACAGCTCGCCGACGCGATCGACGCCGCGGTGGCGGTGGCCCGCGGCGGCCCGTCCGGCGCTGTCCCCGCTGTCTCCGGCGCTCCCGCTGTCTCCGGCGCTCCCGCCGTCTCCGGTGCCCCCGGCACCGCGGACGCCCCGGCCGGTGGCGCGGCAGCAGCCGTCGTCACCGTGCCGGAAGCCGTGACCGGCCCGCCGTGGGCCGGGGTCCTGCCGCCGCGCGGCGGCTGGCGCCGGGTGCCCGGACTGCCCGGGCCGGAGGCCCTGCACCGTACGATCGCCGCCGCCGTGGCCGAGTTCCGGGAGCGGGACGCCGCGCTGCCCGGGGAACGTCGTACCCGCGCGGAGCGCGACCGCATCGGCCGGGAGATCTGGTCCCGCACGCTGGGGGACACCGGGCTGCCGCTGCGCGCCGCGCACGCCGCCCAGTCGCTCGGCTTCCTCCGCCCGGTCCGCGCCCGCGCCGCCGCGGTCGCGGTGCCCGGAGGCCCGGCCGCCCCCGGCGGCACGACACCGGCCACCGAGCCGGCCCCGGAGGCCCCGGTGCTGCTGGCCGCGGCCGGCTGGTTGAGGCTGCGCACCCCGTACGGCTCGATCGTGGTCCGCAGCGGCGGCCTGCCGGGGCTGAGCGTCACCCCGGCTTGAGCGTCACCGCGGCGTGAGCGTCACCGCGGCGTGAGCGTCACCGCGGCTCGAGGGCCACTCCGCCTGAGCGGCACCCGGGTATGCGGGGTGGTGCTCCGGCACTCCCGCCCGGCTCACGAGTGAGACCGGCTCGGGCAGGTTGGCGTGCGGGGCCGGCTCTCGTGGGACGGACTTCGAGTGTGCTGGCCGGCAGCGCGTGCGATTGCACCACGCGTGCGAGTCCCACGGCGTGCGAGCCCATGCGTGCGAGTCCCATCGCGTACGAGTCCCACCGCGTGCGAGTTCCACCGCGTACGAGTCCCGTCGTGTACGAGATCCACCAGGTGCGGGTCACGCCGCGGGTACGGCCGGCCGCGTGCGCGAGCAGGCCGGCCCGGGGTGGGGCCAGACCCACCGTGGCCGGGGGGCTTCGGGGAGTCCCCAACTCGCCCGTGCAGCCGCAGAATCGGGGCATGGCGATGAAGGTGACCCGGCAGTGGGCGCGGCGCGGCTTCGGACGGCTCGCGGAGCGGTGCGGTGCCGTGGGACGGGGTGTCGTCGAGGCACACCACAGCAGCGAGGCGATGTTCGCGGGCCTGGCCACCACCGTCGCGCTGCTGCTCTCGGCGACCGGCCTCGTCTTCTTCGGGCCGCCGGCCGTCGACCACTACGCGCGCAGGGCGGCCAACCTCCGCCGGAGGCGGCTGGCCGAGGTCTCCGGCAGACCGGTGCCGGAGCCGTACGCCCCGCTGCCCGAGGTGCAGCCGGTACCGGGCGTCGGCTACCGGCTGCGCCGCACCGTCCGCAAGAAGCGGCCCAGCCTGCTCCGGCGCAAGGTGGAGGGCTACTCCGCCGACCCGGCGACCTGGCGCGACCTGGCCTGGCTGCTGCTCAGCCCGCTGCTGATGCTGCTCGCGATCCTGCCGTTGTTCCTCATCCTGTGCGGCCTCTTCGCTCTGCTGCTGCCGGGGCTGCTGGACGGCTTCCCGGCCAACCCGCCCTGGTACGGCTCCTGGCCCGACACCCCGGGCGCCGCCCTGGCCGTCGGCGGAGCGACGGTCGCGCTGGGGCTCTGGATCGCGGAGCCCGTGCTCCGGCTGCACGACGGGATCTCCGAGGTGCTGCTGCGGCCGACCGAGAAGGCCCAGCTGTCGCGGCGCGTGCGGGAGCTGGCCGAGACCCGTACCGAGGCGGTCGACGCGCAGGCCGCCGAGCTGCGCCGGATCGAGCGGGACCTGCACGACGGGGTGCAGGCCCGGCTGATCGCCGTAGGGCTGCATCTGGGCGTGATCGAGCAGCTGGCCGGGACGGACCCGGAGGCGGTGAAGGCGATGGCGGCGCAGGCGCGGGAGGCCTCCGAGAAGGCGCTCGCCGAGCTGCGCGCGCTGGTGCGCGGCATCCATCCGCCGGTGCTCGCCGAACGGGGCCTGGTCGACGCGCTGCGGGCGGTGGCCGTCGACAGCCCGCTGGAGACCGAGGTCACGGCCGACCTGCCGGGCGAGCCGCCCGCGCCGGTACGGACCGCCGTGTACTTCGCGGTGTGCGAACTGCTCGCCAACGCGGCCAAGCACGCCGAGGCGGCCCGGGTGTGGATCGACCTGCACACCGCCGAGCCCGGCTCGCCCCGGGAGGCGCTCCGGGTCACGGTGACGGACGACGGACGCGGCGGCGCCCGCTTCGCCGACGGCGGAGGACTGCGCGGGATCGAGCGCAGGCTCGCTACCTTCGACGGTGTCCTCGCCCTCAACAGCCCGCAGGGCGGCCCGACTCTGCTGACCTTGGAGATACCGTGCGCGTTGTCCTCGCGGAGGACCTCTACCTCCTCAGAGAAGGCCTGACCCGGCTGCTGGAGGCCCACGGCTTCGAGATCGCGGCCGCCGTGGGCAGCGGGCCGGAGCTGGCCCGGGCGCTGCGCGTGGAACGGCCGGACGTGGCGGTGGTCGACGTCCGGCTGCCGCCGACGTTCACCGACGAGGGCCTTCAGGTCTCCCTCGAAGCACGCCGGGAACGCCCCGGTCTGCCGGTGCTCGTCCTCTCCCAGCACATCGTGCAGCTGTACGCGCGTGAGCTGCTGGCCGACGGGACGGGCGGCGTGGGCTATCTGCTGAAGGACCGGGTGTTCGACGCCGGACAGTTCACCGACGCGGTCCGACGGGTCGCCGGAGGAGGTACCGCGATGGATCCCGAGGTGATCGCCAAGCTGCTGGCGAGCAACGCCCGCGACGAGCCGCTGGGCCGGCTCACCCCGCGCGAGCAGCAGGTGCTGGAACTCATGGCGGAGGGCCGGTCGAACGCCGCGATAGCCCGTGAGCTGGTGCTCAGCGACGGGGCCGTCAGCAAGTACACCACCAGCATCTTCGGCAAGCTGGACCTGGCGCCGTCGGAGGACGACAACCGGCGGGTGCGGGCCGTGCTCGCCTATCTGAGCGGCAGGGGCGCCTGAACGGCGGGACCTCCCGAGCGGCGGGACCGCTTGACGGCGGGACCGTCCGAGCGGAGGTCGCGCCCGAGCGGCGGGACCGTCCGAGCGGAGGTCGCGCCCGAGCGGCGGGACTGTCCAAGTGGAGGCGTTCGAGCGGCGGGGTGGTTCGAGCAGTCCGTACGAGCGGCGGAACCGTCCGAGCAGCAGTCCGTACGAGTGGCCGCGAGCGGACCGAGTGGCGGGAACGGCCCGGACCGGGCGCGGCCGGGCGGGGCGTGCGGCACAGTGGGCGCATGACTGTGGACGAGGACAACCCGCTGGCCGGGGCTCGCGTGGCGACCCGGCTTCCCGCCCAGGACCTGGACCGGGCACGGCGCTTCTACGCCGACAAGCTCGGTCTGCGGCCCGTGGACGAGCGGCCCGGCGGGCTGCTGTACCGGTGCGGGAACGCCGAGTTCGCGCTGTTCCGGTCGACGGGGGCCTCGTCCGGCGCCTTCACGCAGATGGCGTTCGAGGTCGACGACATCGAGGCCGTGGTGGCCGGGCTCCGTCGGCGCGGTGTGGTGTTCGAAGAGGTCGACGTGCCGGGGTTCCGCACCAGCGGCGGGATCGCCGAGACCGACGGGAACTATCCGAGCAAGGGCGCCCGGGGCGAACGCGGCGTGTGGTTCCGGGACAGCGAGGGCAACATGCTCGGCGTCGGCGAGCCGGTCGTCTGAACACACCGCCCCGACCGGGACCGCCGCCCCGGCCGGAACCAGCGACGCTCCCGGAATCGGTGACGCTCCCAGGTTCGGCGGCTCCCGGGAGCGGCCGACGCTGCCGGAACGGGTGATACGAGCACACGCCTCACCGGCCGGGCCGCCCGGCCGGACCGGCGGCGCCGCTCCGTATCCCCGGCGTCGGCCCGAACCTCCGGCGTCGGCCCGAACCCCCGGCGCCGACCCCCGGACCAGCTCTAGTCCTCGGTGTTGATCATCGAGTTGGCGGCGAAGACCAGGTAGTTCCAGAGCTGTTCCTCGTGCTCCTTCGCCAGCCCCAGCTCGTCCACCGCCACCCGCATGTGGTGCAGCCACGCGTCGTGCGCCGCCCGGTCGACCCGGAACGGCACGTGCCGCATCCGCAGCCGCGGATGGCCGCGCTGCTCACCGTAGGTGCGGGGACCGCCCCAGTACTGGATGAGGAAAAGGGTGAGCCGCTCCTCGGCCGGGCCCAGATCCTCCTCCGGGTACATCGGCCGCAGCAGCGGGTCCTCGGCGACGCCTTCGTAGAAGCGGTGCACCAGCTTGCGGAAGGTCGGCTCCCCGCCGACCTGCTCGTAGAAAGTCTGCTCCTGCACCGTTCCGCGCGGAATCCTGTTCACTCCACCATGCTCTCAGACGGACCGGCCGAGCCCCCGGTCCCGGGACCGGGGAGGGCCGGATACGGACGTGGGCCGGTCAGCCGCGGCGGACCGTGATGGTGGTCCAGGCCCCGACGTGGACCCGGTCGCCCTCCTGGAGCGGGACCGGCACGAAGGGCTGGATCGGGTCCTCGGCGCCGTTGATCGTGGTGCCGTTCGTCGAGTCCTGGTCGATCACCGACCAGCCGCCGCCCGGCTGCTGGACCAGCATCGCGTGCTGGTGCGAGACGCCCGGGTCCTCCGGCGGTCGGGACAGGTCGATGTCGGGAGACTCGCCGGTGCTGTGCCGCCGGCGGCCGATGGTCATCTGCGGGCCGGTGAGCTGGAGCTGCTGCTCCGGGGAGTACGCCGGGAGGTTCAGCCCGGCTGCCTCCGGGCCGCTGCGGGTCATCATCGCGGTGAAGTACTCGCGGTCCGGGCCCACCACGGCGATCCAGTCCCCGCCCTGCGGGTGCTGCGGCTCCTGCGCGTGCGGCACCTGCGGATGCGGCCCCTGCTGCGCCGCGGGCGGCGGCAGCGTCCAGTCGTCGTCGTAGCGCCCGGGCTGCGGCGGCTGCCCGGGGTGCTGCCCCATGTGCTGCCCGTGCTGGGGCGGCGGACCCTGCGGGGGACCCTGGGGCGGTCCCTGCGGGGGGCCCTGCGGCGGCGGGAACGCCCCCGGCTGCTGCGGCGGATACGGCGCCTGGGACTGCGGTGCCTGCGGTGGCGCGGCCTGCCGGCCCCCGGCCTGCTGCTCCGGCACCAGCGGTTCGGCCGGGCGGTTCATCTGGGAGGGCCGGGAACTCTGGTAGTCGAAGTTCTGCGGCGGCTGCGTGTGCTGCGGCTGCTGGAAGGCGGGCGGCAGCAGGCTCTGGCCCGGCTGGGACGGCGGCGGCGGGGTGAACGTCGTCGGGGTGTGCGTCAGGAAGTTGTACCGGCACTCCTCGCAGAACGGCGCCATCGCCTCGCGCGGGGTGCCGCACTGCGGGCACATCTCCGTGTGCGGGACGTACGGGGCGGGCGGCGGCTCCTGCTGCTGGTGAGGCGGCTGGGGCGTCTGCGGGGCCGGATATCCGTAGCCGCCCCGGGTGCCGGGGGCGCCCTGCGGGTTCGCCGGCACGGCGCCGGGCATTCCGGGCGGGGGAGGAGGCGGTGGCACGGCACCGGCCATCCGGTGTCCGCAGACCTCGCACCAGTCGTCGGACCCCGACTGGTGACCGTTCGGGCAGGTCGACATGTCGGTGCTTCCCCCTCTCACCTCGGCCCCTCCGGACCGTTCCGTGTCACTTCTTGACGCGTACCGTCTTCGTGGAACGCGTCTCCAGTGTCATCTCGTCCGCTTCCGCGACCTTCGCTTTGAGTCGCACAGTACCCGCCGCGGCATCCACGACGTCCACCACCTTCGCAAGCAATTTCGCCGTCTCGTCGTTGCCCGAGGCGTCCGCGAGCTGTACGGCCCGGCCCAGCCTGGCCGTCGCGCCGTCCAGGTCACCCGCCTTGCGGGCGTCCAGTCCCTGCTGGATGACCCGGGCCAGCTCCGCCTGCCCGGTGTAGTGCGCGACCTGCGCGTTGATCGAGGTCGAGGCGGCCGTGTCGTCGGTCCACACGGCGCGCACCAGCCCCTGGGCCAGCGTCTCCGGGGTGCCGCCGTCCGGCCGCGGGAGGACCAGCGAGACGCGGGCGGCCAGCATTTCCTGGCCGACATCCGCCGCCGGCACCTTGACACACACGTGGTAGTCGCGGGACTCGTCACCCCAGGAACCGGTCGGGTAGTCACCGGCCCGGGGCCCGGCCGGGGTCCGGCGGCCGGTGAGCGTCTCGACGGACGGGGCGACCTGCTTGACGAAGCCGATCTCCGTACCGACCGGCGTCCACAGCCGCAGCGCGACGTCCGCGACCTCCTTGCCCATCGCGTTCTCCATCATCCGGCGGAAGTCCTCCGTCAGGCCCGCCGGGTCCGCGACGATGTCGGCCGAGCCGAGCAGCGCCGACGCGACGGCGGTGACCTCCTTGACCTCCCAGTCCGTGCCGACGCCCCGGGCGTCGCAGGTGAAGCGCCCGGCACAGGCGTCCAGCGCGGCCCGCAGGTCCTCGGGGGACTCGTGCTCGTTGCGGCCGTCGGTCAGCAGGATGCCGTGCCGGATCGACACGTCCGCGCCGGCGAGGAGCCGGTCCGCGAGCCGGAGCCAGGTGCCGATGGCGGTGCCGCCGCCCGCGGTCAGCCCGCGCAGCGACTGCAGGGCCTCCCCGCGGCTGTCCGGGTCGGCGACGGCCAGCCGCCCGCCGCCCGGATACACCTCCCGGGCCCGGTGCGTGCCGGCGACGACGGCGAACGCGACCCCGTCCCGGAGGCTGCTGATCGCCGCCGCGGTCGCGTCCCGCGCGTTGCGCATCTTGGCCGGCGGGTAGTCCATCGAACCGGAGCAGTCGACCATCAGTACGACGGCGGCGTCGGGACCGCTCTCCCGGGTCCAGGTATGAGCCGGGTCCGCGGCGCCGGGCGGCAGCCGCAGCCGGCCGGTGGTCCCGCCCCCCGTGGCGGTGACGGTGACGATCGCGTTGACCTCCCGGCCGCCCGCGGGAAGGAACTCGTTCTGGTGGACCTCGACGGCGAAGCGGGGCACATCCGACTTCGAGAAGTTGGCCATCTGATCCGCTCCTCGGCACTTCGTCTGACGTCTGGGCGGTACGGACAGGACAAGGTGCGGGGGCTCCGGAACGGCTCCCCCCGTGGCACCGCCGCCTCCTGCCGCGGCGGCGCCCGGTTGCGGAGGACCGTGATCCGTGTTTCAAGTTCCTTGCGTCAGGCCGATCCTGCCCCGGCCGGAGAACCGGGGAACGGCAGCACCGCCACTGTTACGTTGTCGTGGCCCCCGCCGTCCAGGGCGAAGCCGACGAGGGCCTGCGCGCCGTGCAGCGGCCGGGAGCGCGCGTCGGCCGGCACGGCCAGGGCCATGTCCTCGGCGGCCTCCGCGTAGTTCCACAGGCCGTCGGTGCACACCACCAGCACACCGGGCTCCCCGGGCGCGCAGGAGGCGGTGTGCGGGTCGAGTTCGTACGCGTCGGCGCCCAGCCAGCCGGTGATCGCGTGCGCCCGGGGGTCCGCGTAGGCCTCCGCCTCCGACATCAGGCCGTTGACCACCATCTGCGCGGCCCACGAGTCGTCCTCGGTGAGCCGCCGCGCCGGGAGCGTGCGGTCGTCGGGCACCCAGTACGCGCGGCTGTCGCCGATCCAGCCCACCGTGAGCGTGTCGCCGGCGGCGACCGCCGCGACGATCGTGCAGGCCGGGGCGTTCATGTGCGGCTGCTGCCCGCCGGGGGCGCGCTCCGCGGAGCCGGCCAGGGAGTTGACGGCCTCACCGGCGGTGAGCACCGCCTCGTGCAGCGCCTTGCCCGGCGGGGTGCCGGCGGGCAGCGCGTCGAGGAGCGACGCGCCCGCGGCCTCTGCCGCCGCCGCGGAAGCCTCGTCCGGCCGGGAGGAGGAGGAGACGCCGTCGCAGACCACCGCGACGACGGCCGGGGCGCCGTCCGGCAGCGCGGTCGTCGACAGGGTGAACGCGTCCTCGTTGCGGTGGTGCCGCAGCCCGCGGTCGGTGACGGCGGCCACCAGGTCCAGGTCCCGTTCCATGTGGTCGCGCTCGCGGGGCTGGGCGTGGCCGCAGTTCTCGCAGTAGCCGTCCTTGTCGATGAGCCCGGTGCGGCAGGCCACGCACGCCTTGCCGGTGCCGGGCGCGGGGCCGTCGGCGCCGTTGCCGTAGCCGACGGCCGTGCGCGGATCGGCCGGCGCCCCGGGACCGGCCGCCGCGGGCGGGGCGGCGGTCCCTGCGGGCGGCTGCGCCGGGGTCTGCGGCGAGGCAGGTGCCGGCGCGAGCAGCGGATAGTCCGCGGAGCCGCCGCCGGACTCGCCGCCCCGCTCCCGCGGCCCGCCGCCGGGCCGCTCCCCGGAGGGCTCCGCGGGCCGTTCCCCGGGCTGCCCGGTGCCGGATCCGGACGGTTCGCCGCCGCGGGCGGACCCGTCGGCGGGCGGTCCGCCCCCGGCTCCCGTCCGCGCCACCGGCGCGGTCAACGGCGCGGCCACCGGCGGATGGTCCGGCAGCGGCGGTACGGGCCCGGCACCGGGCACGGGTCCCGTGCCGGCATGGGGCCCCGTTCCGGCGCCGGGGCCGGGGCCGGGAGCGGGGGAACCGGTACCGGCGCCGGGGACCGCGGACGGACCGGCGCCCGGGACGGCGGGGCCGCCGCGCCCGTACGCACCGCCGTCCCGGGCGGGACCGGGCACGCCGCCGGTGCCGTACCCGGAGAAGCCGCCGCCCGGTACGGCCCCGGGCCCGGCCGGTACGCCGTGCGCACCGGTCAGGACGGGTGCCGGGGCGGGCTCGGG
>NZ_WHPN01000257.1 GCF_009735685.1 Streptomyces lycii
CGCCGGAGAGGGAATCCGGGCCGGGAAGTATGCGCGGGAACCGCCGCACCCCGGTGCGTGGCACCAGGGGCGGGACGACGGCGGTTCCCGCGAGGGACGCCGGCCGGGCCGCCAAGGGCCGGGCCGCGTCCGGGCGACGTTCGGAGGTCCGGGAGCCGCTCCGGAGGTCCGTGTCGCCGTACCGGGTGTCGGTGGTGTCGTCCTGCCGACACCCATCAATATGCCGGTGCCGTGTTAAGTGCGTGCTGCGTGCGCGTGACGCTTGCGTACCTCTTACGGAAGAAGTCCGCATCCGGCGCTTTCCTGGTGGTTACCGGACCTCTTTTGCCAGGTACGCCAGCAGGTCCTGACGGCTCACCACACCCGTCGGCTTGCCGTCGACCAGCACGATCGCCGCGTCCGCGCCCTTCAGCACGGCCATCAGGTCGCCCACCGGCTCACCGGAGCCGACCTGCGGCAGCGGCGCGCTCATGTGCTTCTCCAGCGGGTCCGTCAGCTCGGCGCGCCGCGCGAACAGGGCGTCCAGCAGCTCGCGTTCGACGACGGAGCCGATGACCTCGGCGGCCATGACGTCCGGGTGGCCGGCGCCCGGCTTCACGATGGGCATCTGCGAGACGCCGTACTCGCGCAGCACGTCGATCGCCTCGCCGACCGTCTCCTCGGGGTGCATGTGCACCAGCGAGGGCATGCCGCCCTCCTTGTGGCGCAGCACGTCACCCACGCGGACGGCCGGGCCGCCCTCCTCCAGGAAGCCGTAGTCGGCCATCCACTCGTCGTTGAAGATCTTGCTGAGGTAGCCGCGCCCGCTGTCCGGCAGCAGCACCACCACCACGTCGTCCGGGCCGAGCCGCTTCGCGACCTCCAGCGCGCCGACCACGGCCATCCCGCAAGAGCCGCCGACCAGCAGCCCCTCCTCCTTCGCGAGCCGCCGGGTCATCCGGAAGGAGTCCTTGTCGGAGACGGCGACGATCTCGTCGGCCACGTCACGGTCGTAGGCGTCCGGCCAGAAGTCCTCCCCGACGCCCTCGACCAGATAGGGCCGGCCGGAACCGCCCGAGTAGACGGAGCCCTCGGGGTCCGCGCCGACGACCTTGACCCGGCCCCCGGAGATCTCCTTCAGATAGCGGCCGGTGCCGCTGATCGTGCCGCCGGTGCCGACGCCCGTGACGAAGTGGGTGATCTTGCCGTCCGTCTGCTCCCAGAGCTCCGGTCCGGTGGAGTGGTAGTGCGACAGCGGGTTGTTCGGGTTGCTGTACTGGTCCGGCTTCCAGGCGTTCGGCGTCTCCCGTACGAGCCGGTCGGAGACGTTGTAGTACGAGTCCGGGTGCTCCGGGTCCACCGCCGTCGGGCAGACCACGACCTCGGCGCCGTACGCGCGCAGCACATTGATCTTGTCCGTGGACACCTTGTCCGGGCAGACGAAGACGCACTTGTAGCCCTTCTGCTGGGCCACGATGGCCAGCCCGACACCGGTGTTCCCGGAGGTCGGCTCGACGATCGTGCCTCCCGGGCGCAGCTCGCCGGACTTCTCGGCCGCCTCGATCATCCGCAGGGCGATGCGGTCCTTCACGGACCCGCCCGGGTTGAAGTACTCGACCTTGGCCAGGACCGTCGCCCGCAGGCCCTCGGTCACGCGGTTGAGCCGCACCAGCGGGGTGTTGCCGACCAGCTCGATCATCGAATCGTGATACTGCACGACGTCTCCAGGTTCAGCGGGATCTCCGCAATCGGGGGCAGTCGTCTGTTCAGGTGCCCGTCCCACCAGCCTATTGCGCCCGCGGGGGCGCACGCCCGCCGTACGGGTGCGTTGCGTGAGGGCCCGTGCGGGGCAGGTAACCAGTGAGTAGGGAACGGCCTGGGCCGTGCACCGCGCGGACGACAGCGGGAGGCGGGCCGGACAGATGTCGGTGTCCAGGGCAAGGGTGGCGCGGCGGATCGCCGCGGCCGCGGCGTACGGAGGCGGCGGAATCGGGCTGCTCGGCGGCGCAGCGGTGGGAGTGCTGCTGGCCGAGGTGCGGTGGGCACGCCGGTCGGTGGGCTGGTCGGACGACGAACCGCCGCGCGCGGACGGCTGCTACGGCGCGCCCTTCGCGCTGCGGTCCGGGCACCGGCCGCTGCGGCTCGGCTTTCTCGGCGACTCGACGGCGGCGGGGCAGGGCGTGTTCCGGGCGAGCCAGACGCCGGGGGCGATCCTCGCCTCGGGGCTGGCGGCGGTCGCGGAGCGCCCGGTGGAGCTGCGCAACGTGGCCCGGTCCGGTGCGCAGTCCGACGACCTGGAGCGGCAGGTGACGCGGGTGCTGGACGACGGCGCGGTGCCGGACGTCTGCGTGATCATGATCGGCGCGAACGACGTCACCCACCGGATGCCGCCCGCCCGGTCGGTCCGGCTGCTGTCCGACGCCGTACGCCGGCTCCGCGCCGCCCGGTGCGAGGTCGTCGTCGGGACCTGCCCCGATCTGGGCACGATCGAGCCGGTTCCGCAGCCGCTGCGCTGGGTGGCCCGGCGGCTGAGCCGGCAGCTGGCCGCCGCCCAGACGATCGGGGTCGTGGAGCAGGGCGGCCGTACGGTCTCGCTCGGCGCCCTGCTCGGACCGGAGTTCGAGGCGAACCCGCGGGAGCTGTTCGGTCCCGACAACTACCACCCGTCTGCGGACGGGTACGCCACCGCCTCGATGGCGGTGCTGCCGACGCTGTGCGCGGCCCTCGGGCTCTGGCCGGAGGAGCGGCTGGACGTGACCCGGCGCGAGGGCATCCTCCCGGTGGCGGAGGCGGCGGCGCAGGCCGCGGCGGAGGGCGGCACGGAGGTCGCCGCGGCACCGGCCGGGCAGCGGGGGCCGTGGGCCCTGCTCAAGCGCAGGCGCCGCCGGGTGCCGGACGAGGCCGGTGCCGCGGGCGCCGCGGGCGCCGCGGAGGCAGGGGAGGCCGGGGAGGCCGCCGGGGATCCGGGAGCCCGGGAGGACACCGCCCCGGGCGCCGGGCGGGACGGCAGGCGGGTCATCCGCTGACCGTCGGCCCGCCCCCCCGGAGGGAGCCGGGACCGGAAGCGGGGCCGGGGCAGGGCCGGGACCGGGACCAGGGCAGGGGCCGGAAACGGGACCGGAAACGGGACCAGGACCAGGGCAGGGCCAGGACCGGGACCAGGGCCGGGCCGGAAACGGGACCAGGGCCCGGCCCCGGAAACGGGGAGAACGGGACCGAGGACCGGAAGCGGCCGGCCGGGACCGGCCGGGACCGGCCGCCCGGGCCCTTTTCGGCACCCCGCGCCCTGCCGGTGATTCCGCTCCCCGCCCGACGCGGTCGGGCGACCGGCGCGGAGGCGGCCTCCGGGCCCGCGCGGCTCACCCCCGTACCTGCACCTGCACCGGCACCCGTACCGTCGGATCGACCTGAGCAAGCGCTTAGAAAAGAGGTCCGTGTCACATGCTCCGAACCGTGACCCGGGCGGTACGTGAGGGTAACTTCCCAGACAGTTCCCGACAGTTCTCACCCCCGCCTCGCCTCTGGAGCCGTGATGCCCGAAGCCGTGATCGTCTCTGCCGCCCGTTCCCCGATCGGCCGGGCCTTCAAGGGCTCGCTCAAGGAGGTACGGCCCGACGACCTGACCGCGGAGATCGTGTCCGCCGCCCTCGCCAAGGTGCCGCAGCTGGACCCGCGCGACATCGACGACCTGATGCTCGGCTGCGGCCTGCCGGGCGGCGAGCAGGGCCACAACCTCGGCCGGATCGTGGCCGTACAACTGGGCATGGACCACCTCCCCGGCTGCACGGTCACCCGTTACTGCTCCTCCTCGCTCCAGACCTCGCGGATGGCGCTGCACGCCATCAAGGCCGGGGAGGGCGACGTCTTCATCTCGGCCGGTGTCGAGACCGTCTCGCGCTCCGTCAACGGCACCTCCGACGGCATGCCGGGCACCCACAACCCGCTGTTCGCCGACGCCGAGGCCCGTACGGCCGGACGCGCCGAGCAGGAGGGCACCGGCTGGCAGGACCCGCGCGAGGACGGCCTGCTGCCCGACCCGTACATCGCGATGGGCCAGACCGCCGAGAACCTCGCCCGGCTCAAGGGCGTGACCCGGCAGGACATGGACGAGT
Organism: Streptomyces lycii; assembly: GCF_009735685.1. Lineage (GTDB taxonomy): Bacteria > Actinomycetota > Actinomycetes > Streptomycetales > Streptomycetaceae > Streptomyces > Streptomyces lycii. The sequence continues at coordinate 4,092 of NZ_WHPN01000257.1, forward strand.
TCGGCGTGCGCTCGCAGAACCTCGCCGAGGAAGCCATCAAGAACGGCTTCTGGGAGCGCGAGATCACCCCGGTGACCACCCCGGACGGCACCGTGGTGAGCAAGGACGACGGCCCCCGCGCGGGCGTCACGCTGGAGGGCGTGCAGGGCCTCAAGCCGGTGTTCCGCCCCGACGGCCTGGTGACGGCCGGCAACTGCTGCCCGCTCAACGACGGCGCCGCCGCCCTGGTGATCATGTCGGACACCAAGGCCCGTGAGCTGGGCCTGACCCCGCTCGCCCGGATCGTCTCCACCGGCGTCTCCGGATTGTCCCCGGAGATCATGGGTTACGGCCCGGTCGAGGCGAGCAAGCAGGCACTGCGCCGCGCGGGCCTGTCGATCGGCGACATCGACCTGGTGGAGATCAACGAGGCGTTCGCCGCGCAGGTCATCCCCTCCTACCGCGACCTGGGCATCGACCTGGACAAGCTGAACGTCAACGGCGGCGCGATCGCGGTCGGCCACCCGTTCGGCATGACCGGCGCCCGGATCACCACCACGCTGATCAACTCCCTGCAGTGGCACGACAAGCAGTTCGGCCTGGAGACGATGTGCGTGGGCGGCGGCCAGGGCATGGCGATGGTCGTCGAGCGGCTGAGCTGAGGCCGCCGCGGAGTGCGGTGGCCGCCCGGTGCCAGGCGGCCCTCCCCTGCCCGCAGCCGGGCCGAAGCGGAAGGCGGTCAGCCGGCGTCAGCGGCTGATCGCACTCCGCGGGCAGCGCGGAAACGGAACCCCACGGCGGACGGAAACCCGCGGCCGGACCGGTCGCGGGCCCACCGCTGTGAGCCGGGTCACCGACCCGCCGGTCAACTGACCCCGCCGTGACCGAATCTCCCCCAGGATGTGATCTATGTCCTGGGGGAGTATGTTTTCCCAGCTCAGAAGGTTGAAGGTAAAACCTGTAAGAGTGATTGTCGGTCCGGTTCGTGATGTTATGCACTGACAGCCGGGCCTGCGACCCCTCAGGCTGATGTAGGAATTCGGGGGAGCCGTCGACACGGGAGTACGTCAGTGAGCGCCATGAACATCGCCCTGCTGCTGGCAGCAGGGACAGCCACGGCCGCCGGCGCCGCCACCCTCTACGCGTCCCACGGGCTGCGCAAGCAGGTCACCGCGCTGCGCGCCGAGCTGGCCGCCGACCGTGACGCACCGGCTCCGGGGTCCGGCTCCGTTCCGGCCGCTCGCGAGACGCCCGCCGAGGAGATACGCGCGGCGGTCGCCGACGCCCTCGCCGAGGAGCGGGAGCGGGAACTCGCCGAGGCCCGGGCGTTCTGGGCCGCCCAGGAGGCGCGCGACGCCGCGGACACCCCCTCGCTGCTCGGCGGACTGGCCGGGTTCGGCGACGACACCACCGTCTTCCTGCCCCGCCAGGCCGATTTCGCGGGCCTGGAGCCACTGCTCGACGCGGCGGACCTGGAGATCCCGGGCGACGAGGACGAGGACCCGGAGACCGTCGAGATCGACGAGCCCGCGGACTCCCCGGAACTCGCCGCGGCCCGCCGCCGGCACCCCTCGCACCCCGACTTCACCCCGCAGACCTCCGCGATCGCCAATCACGAGCGCACGATCTCACTGTTGACGGAGCTGGCGGAGGACTGCATTCCGCTGAGCGACGTACGGCCGGGCCCGCTGGGCACCCTGGACGTCTACGTCTTCGCCGACGGCACCACCGTGTGCATGACACCGGGCCACCGCGAGACCGCCGAACAGCTGGCGCAGGCGCTGCGGGACGGCACCGTGCCGGTACTGCTGGGTGGTTCCGGGGTCTCCGGGGCGTACGCCCTGACCTTTGCCTGTGGCGAGGAGAGCATCTACGTCCTGGCCGACCGGGTCATCGCCTCACTCTGAGCGAGACCGCGGCCCGCTGCGACCGGCGCCCCGGCCCCCGGACCACGCCGCACCGGCGGCCGCCGCCCCCGCCGGGGACCCGCTGTGAACCCGCTGTGAACCTGCCGGGGACCCGCCGGGAACCTGCCGGAAGCCCGCCGCGGACCGGACTCGGAGCACGACCGCGGCCCCGGCCCCGAGCGGCCGGTTCTCACAGCCCGCCGCTGTCCCGCGCAGCCTCACCGCACGCCCTCACAGCCCGCCGCTGTCCCGCGCAGCCTCACCGCACGCCCTCACAGCCCGCCGCTGTCCCGCGCAGCCTCACCGCAGGCCCTCACAGCCCGCCGCTGTCCCGCGCAGCCTCACCGCAGGCCCTCACAGCCCGCCGCACGCCCTCACAGTCCGCTGCGGGCCGTCGCGGCCTCCACCAGCGCCACCGCCTCGCCGAACTCCCGGCCGGCGTCCCCGGCGTCCCCGGCGTCCCCGGCGTCCCCGCGGGCCGTGCGCAGCGCCTCCGCCAGGTCGTGCCCGGCGACGGCCACCTGGTCGCCGACCACGAAGACACCCGCGTCCGGCAGCTCAGCCGGTTCCCGGTCCGGGAACTCGATCCGCTGGGCCCGCCGCGCCAACTCGCGGGCCAGCTCCAGCCCTTCCGCCGCCGCCCCGCGCCGCAGCGCGCTCTGCGGTGCGGCCCGCAGTTTGCCGGCCAGCCGTTCGACGGCGGTGTCCAGTGGGGTCAGATCAAGCACTGCGTGAGCATATGCGCCGCTACCGGACTGTTGCCAACGGGCCAACGCTCGGGCACGGTGGCGTGAAGGACCAGCATTCGGAACCGCCCGGAGGCGCCGATGTCCCAAGTCTTCTCCGAAGAGACTCACCGGAACCTGCTCTCCCGCATCCCCCATTGCACCGGCCGTGAAATCTCCGACTGGCTGCGCACCGTCGACGAAGGCCCTGCCCTCTTCCGCTTCGAGGAGAAGGTCAGCTGGCTTCGCGGCGAGCACGATCTGGCCTACGGCCACGCGAAGGCCATCATCCACGAACACGATCTGCGGCGGGCCGCCCGGAAGCTGCTCTAGCTCCGGCCCGGCATCATCCCCGACCACGACGCACCCGATCAGCGACCAGGCCGAGCCGGCAGACCCGTACCACGGACGGATCCGGACACGACGCACACGACGAAGGGCCCGGAGGTCAACCTCCGGGCCCTTCCACGCGCCGGCGCGCACGATCACGCGCCGCGCCGGCGCGCCGGGTCAGTCACCGCGCAGGATCGAGATCAGGCGCAGCAGCTCCAGGTAGATCCACACCAGGGTCAGGGTGAGGCCGAAGGCCGCCAGCCAGGACTCCTCGCGCGGAGCGCCGTAGGCGAGACCGTCCTCGACCTGCTTGAAGTCCAGGGCGAGGAAGCAGGCGCCGAGGATGACGCCGATCACACCGAAGAGGATGCCGAGGCCACCGCTGCGGAAGCCGAGGCCCTCACCGCCGCCGAACGCCATGAACAGCAGGTTCACGGCGGTCAGCAGCACGAAGCCGATCGCGGCTGCCATCACATAGCGGTAGAACCGCTGGTTCACCCGGATGATCCGGGTCTTGTAGGCGATGAGCACACCGACGAAGACCGCCATCGTGCCGAGCACGGCCTGCATGGGCGCGCCCTGGAAGCGCTCGTTGATCGCTCCGCTCAGGCCTCCGAGGAAGAGTCCCTCGAAGGCGGCGTACGCCAGGATGAGCGGCGGCGACGCCTTGCGCTTGAAGGCCTGCACCAGACCGAGCACCATCGCGATCAGCGCGGCGCCGATGGCGAGACCGAGCTTGTCCGACAGGGCGATCCAGCCGACCGCGGCACCGGCGATGACGGTACCGAGGGTCATGCCGGTCCGCATGACGACGTCGTCCATCGTCATCCGGTCGGCGCGCACACCGGCAGGCGGCGCGCCCTGCATCTGCTGCAGCTGCTCGGGCGTGAGGTCCTGCCCAGCGCCCTGGGCGTACGGGTTTCCACCCTGGGGGGCGGTCGCGTACGGGTTGGTGCCCGCGTAGGGGTTGCCACCCTGGGCCGCGGCGGGGCCCCCGGCCTGCGGCGCCGCGTTGAAGCCCGCGTAGCCGTTGTCGCGGCTGAATCCCCGTCGCGAGAAGACCGGGTTGCTGCTCCTCATCTCACTCCTCCATGGCCGCCCTGCGCGACCTTGCCTTCAAGAGTAATGGGTAAGCAAAGGAATCACCCTAGTGCACAGGGAGGATCTTACGGACGCGCGATGACGACGCGAGCGACCGCAGGCAACGGAACGGCCACGAAGAGTGCGCCCGGCCGACCCGCGGCCGCTCCCCTTCTCCGCCGCTGCCTGCTCCCCTCTCCCGCCGGCTGTCCTTCCCTGCCGGATCCCGTCGCCGCCGGATCCGCGTCCCTGCCCGATCCCCGTCGCTGCCGTGCGCACCGGACGAACACCTCCCTCCGACTCGTCCCGCATACCCGTACACGGGTCAGGGATCCCTGACGCCGAGAGCCGCGAAGTCGTAGCCGCCGTAAACCGCGGAACGGTAGACGTTGGTCAGCCGGGGCCCGCGCCACACGAGGTGCTTCCCGTGGACGATCGGCAGGTGGTAGGCGCCTTCGGAGACCTCGTGGTTGATCTCGCGGGAGATCCTGGCGATCTCTTCGGCGCCGGTCGCGGAGACCGCGTCGTCCAGGAGGCCGTTGATCCTCTCGTTGTCGATCTCCGAGAGGTTGGCGTTGCCGGAGGACGGCACGAGCCGGCCGTCGACCAGCGGCGGCCAGAAGCCCTGCACGGAGGGGAAGTCGCTGCCCCAGGAGGAGATGATGATGCCGTAACCCTTGGCCTTCACCTGTGCCGGAGTGCCGAAGAGCTGGACGCTGCGCTCCGTGGTGACCTGGTCGATCTCGGCTGTGATGCCGACCTCGCTCAGGGAGTCCCGCAGAGCCCTGGCGGCGTTCACGTCGTGCGGCCTGTCGCCGCGCACGGCGATCGTGGTGGAGAAGCCGTCCGGCTCGCCGCAGGCCTCCAGCTCCCGCCCGGCCTCGGCGGTGTCCGGTTTGCCGCCGTTCTCGAGCAGGTCGTACGGATCGTAGGTGGCCTCGGAGCCGACGACGTCCGGCGGGAGCATGCTGGGCGCGATGTCACCGCCCGCGCCCGCCGCGCCGAACGCCTTCTGCAGCGCCCCGTGGTCGGCCGCGTGGATGACCGCCTTGCGGCAGTGGACGTCGTCCATCGGCTCGACGCTCTGCGGGAAGGCGGCATAGCGGATGTACCCGGACGGCAGGGCGTCCACGTTCTCCCGCAGGTCCGGGTCCTCCACGGCCTTCGCGCCCGCGGCGCCGCCCAGACCGCTGCGCCCGAGTTCCAGGTCGTACTCGCCGTCGATCAGGGCTTCGCTCACTGCGGAGGGCGTGCCGAGGACATCGACCGTGATCTTCTCGGGCAGGGCGGCACGGACGGTGTCGGATGTCTCGTCCCAGTGGGGGTTGCGGACGAGTTCCAGGTGTTTGCCGGACGTGTCGGTCGCGAATTTGTACGGTCCGCTGGAGAACGGCTTGTCGCCGTACCGCGCCTTGGTGTCCTTCTCCTTCTTGACCGGCGAGGCGCCCGTCATGGCCAGCATGTGCTCGAAGTCGCTGTTCGGTGCGGGAAGGTCGAAGACGACGGTGTCCTTGTCCGGTGTCCGGATCGCCTTCAGACCCGCCTCCGAGGTGTCCTTGTACGGACCCTTGTAGCTTCCTTCCGGGTCGAGCACCGCCTGGAGGTAGTACGGGCCGCCGGACAGGACGTCCTGCGCCCACAGCCGCTCGATCCCGTACTTGACGTCCTCGGACGTGACCTCCGAGCCGTCCTCCCATGCCGCTCCGTCACGGAGTTCGTACGTGTAGGTCCGGCGGTCGTCGGAGATCTCGGCGGTGCCGGCCGCCAGGTCCCCCACGAGCCGGGGACTCCTCGCCCCGGGCTCGGTTTCGTATGTGACCAGCTGGCGGGTGTAGTAGCGGGCGAAGTTCCACACATGGCCGTAGTAGCTGCGCTGCGGATCCCAGGAGTCGACTCCCCCCGCGACGGCGAACCTGAGAGTGCCGCCCTGAGTCCTCGACTTGTTCACGACGCCCTTGCTGGCCGCGTCGTACGCGACCGCGGTTCCGCCCTCACCGCCACCGGACGTCCCGGGCAGGAGCCAGGTGAGAGTGGCGGGGATCCCGGCGGCCAGCAGACCGATCACGGCCACGGTTGTGATCTTGACGCGGGCCGAACGTCCGATGCGGCGTCCGGGGGCCGGGTCGGGAGCCGGATCGGGCACCGGATCGGGGTTCGGATCGGGAGCAGGGCCGACGGGGGACGGGCATGCGGCGGAGGCGGCGGGTGCGGAGGCGGGCGCGGGTGCGGGCTCGGAGGCGGGCGCCGAGTCACCGGCGCTCTTGCGGACGGCAGCCGGGGCGGGCTCCGGGGTGCCCTCCGTCGGGGACAAGTGCGCGCGAGCCGACCGCCCGGCGTCCGGGGCCGACCGTTCCGGCGCCGGCCGTTCCGGGGTCGGCTGCTCAGAGGCCGACCGCTCCGGCGCCGGTTGCTGCGAGGCCGACCGCGCCGGGGTCGGCCGTTCCGGGCCCGGTTGCTGTGGCTCGGGGCGCGGCGGGGTGGGGGGCGGCGGGGAAACCTGCGGCCGCGCCGGGGACGGCGGAACGGGCTCCGGTTGCACGGACGGCCGCTCCCCGGAGGGCCCCGGCTGCGCGGACGGCCGCTCCCCGGCAGGCCCCGGCTGCGCGGACGGCCGCTCCCCG
>NZ_WHPN01000258.1:0-18762 GCF_009735685.1 Streptomyces lycii
CGCGGTGTGTGGCCGCGGATACGGCGAAGGGCCTCGCTTCGGGGGGAGCGAGGCCCTTCGCGCGTTCCCGGCCGGAACCGGCAGGGGTACCGGGTCCGGGCCGGTGGTTGCCCCGGGCCCGCCGGCCCGGGGCGTGCCCCGGCCGGGCCGCTCAGCGCAGCCAGGGCAGATCGGCGCCGCTCTCCGGCTGGAGCCCCTCGGCGACGGTGCGGCAGATCTCGCCGAGCTGCTCGACCTGCTCGGGGGTGAGGCGGTCGAACAGCGCGGCCCGTACGGCGGCCACATGGCCCGGCGCGGCGTCCCGCAGCACCTCGGTGCCCGCGTCGGTCAGCACGGCGAACTGCCCGCGCTTGTCCGCCGGGCACTCCTCGCGGCGCACCCAGCCGTTCTTCTCCAGCCGGGCGACCGCGTGCGACAGCCGGGAGCGCGTGATCTTGGCGTCCCGGGCCAGCTCGGTCATCCGCATCCGGCTGTCCGGCGCCTGGGCGAGCTTGACCAGCAGGCCGTAGTAGACGTGCGGCATCCGGGCGTCGCGCTGGAGCTGGCGGTCCAGATGGTCGTCCAGCAGCGCGGTCGCGTGCAGGAAGGACTGCCAGGTGCACTGCTCCTGCTCGCTGAGCCAACGGGGCTCGCCGTCCGGTGTCTTCGTCATGGCTCCATGGTACGGGATTTCATTGAAACTTAAATGAAGGGCCGGTAGGCTGAGGGAGGAACTTGAAACATCAAGCATCTGCCCGGCTCGCGGGCCGGACCCCGACCGGGAGGAAAACCCCGTGACCACCACCGCACCCGGCGGCCGCATGCCCGCTCTCTACCTCAGCCACGGCGCCCCGCCGCTCGCCGACGACCCCGTCTGGCCCGGCGAGCTGGCCGCCTGGTCCGCCGGACTGCCCCGCCCGAGCGCGATCCTCGTCGTCTCCGCCCACTGGGAGGAGGCCCCGCTCGCGCTCGGGGCCACCCGGACGGTTCCGCTCGTGTACGACTTCTGGGGCTTCCCGGAGCGTTACTACGGCGTCCGGTACGCCGCCCCCGGCGCACCCGGACTCGCCGAGCGCGTGCGCGGGACCCTGCGCGCCGCCGACACCCCGGTGCGGGACTTTCCCGACCGCGGCCTCGACCACGGGGCGTACGTCCCGCTCGTCGAGATGTTCCCGGACGCCGACATCCCCGTACTCCAGATGTCCCTGCCGACGCTGGAGCCGCGGCGGCTGCTGGACGTCGGGCGCAAGCTGGCGCCGCTCCGCGACGAGGGCGTGCTCATCGTCGGCAGCGGCTTCTTCACGCACAACCTGGCGGCGCTCCGGGACGGGAGCGGGGTGCCGGCCTGGTCGGCGGAGTTCGACGACTGGGGGCGGCGGGCCCTGGCGGACCTGGACGTCGACGCGCTGCTGGACTTCCGGCACAAGTCCCCGGCCGGCCGGCTGGCCCATCCCCGTACGGAGCACTTCGCGCCGCTGTTCGTCACGCTGGGTGCGGCCGACGCCGCCGGTGACCTGGACGGCGGGCGCAGCGTGATCGACGGCTTCTGGATGGGGCTGGCGAAGCGGTCGGTGCAGTTCGGCTGAGGGCGGGCGGCCGCCCGCAAGCCGGTGGGCGTGGGCTGCCGGTGGGCGTGGGCTGCCGGTGGGCGTGGGCTGCCGGTGGGCGTGGGCTGCCGGTGGGCGTGGGCTGCCGGTGGGCGTGGGCTGCCGGTGGGCGTGGGCTGCCGGGCTCCGGCGTCCGGCGGTCGTCCGCGTTCCGCGGCCGAAGGGGGCGCGAAGGCGGAGGTGTGGGTGGACGAGGGGGAACGCGCGGGCGCGGGCCGAGGGGGTCGTCAGGCGGCGCCGCACCGCCGTTCGAACCAGGCGACGTCCCAGTACCGGCCGAACTTCCGGCCCGCCTCGTGGAAGGTGCCCACCGGGCCGAACCCGAAGCGCTCGTGCAGCCGGACCGAGGCGGCGTTGGGCAGCGCGATCCCCGCGTACGCCCGGCGCAGGTCCTCGCCCGCCAGTTCCTCGAACAGCCTGGTGTAGAGCAGGGAGCCGACGCCCCGGCCGAGCGCGTCCGGGGCGCAGTACACGGTCGTCTCGACCGAGGTGCCGTACGCGGGCTTCGGACGGAACGGGCTGCTGGTGGCGTAGCCGAGAATCCGCTCGCCCGGGCCCGGTTCCGTACCGGAGCCGGTGCCGCAGCGCGTCCCCCGGTCCGTGCCGGAACCGGCGCCCGGGTCCGTCCCCGGGCCCGGCCCGGGGATTTCCGTGGCAACCAAAAGGCGGTGCGGGCCGTCCTTGGGGTGGGAGTGCAACCACGGGCGTCGCTGTTCCGGGGTGAGCGGCACCGTGTCGAACGTGACGGGCGTCTCACGGATGTAGTGGTTGTAGAGGTCCGTCAGCGCCTCGAGGTCGTCCTCACGGCCCGGCCTGACCTGCACTTCCCCACCCTGCGGCATGGCTCGGCCCCTCCGTGTGGCTGCACAGGGTACTGCATGATCGGAAAAATTGGCGGGCGGCATGGGAATTCTGTCCGGATTCCAGTCGTTGTTTCCATCGGAGCGGGCACCCAGGTGGGTGTACGTCCGCCAAGGAACCGCGACCTACTCAACGTAAGGGAGCACGCATGGCAACCCGTGCCGTCGCCCGTCGTCAGTCCGCCGACACCGGTGGGACGGACAGGGCCAACAGTGTTCGCGCCGTAGGCGGGGAGATCGCCGACCGCGACCTGGTCGGCATGTATCTGGACGAGATCGCGCGCACTCCCCTGCTCGACGCCGCCAAGGAGGTCGAGCTGTCGCAGACCGTCGAGGCGGGTGTCTACGCCCGGCAGATCCTCGACGGCTTGGTCGGCGGTCCGGACGACGACCCGGCCGCGCCCGAGGTCAACGCCGCGGGCGCCCGACGCGAGGAGCTGGAGGCCCTCGCGGAGGCCGGCGAGCGGGCCAAGGACGTCTTCATCCGCTCCAACCTCCGGCTCGTCGTCGCCGTGGCGCGTCGTTACCCGCGCAGCGGGCTGCCGCTGCTCGACCTGATCCAGGAGGGCAACGCCGGTCTGGTGCGCGCGGTGGAGAAGTTCGACTACCGCAAGGGTTTCAAGTTCTCCACGTACGCCACCTGGTGGATCCGCCAGGCGATCACCCGGTCCATCGCCGACCAGTCCCGCACCATCCGGCTTCCCGTACACCTCGTCGAGGAACTGGGCCGGATCCGGCGCGTGCAGCGCGAGTTCAACCGCGAGCACGGCCGCGAACCGGAGCACGCGGAGATCGCCGCGGAGCTGGGCAGCAAGCCCGAGCGCGTCTCCGACGTGCTGGACTGGGCGCGCGACCCGGTCAGCCTCAACATGTCGGTCGACGACGAGGGCGAGACCCAGTTCGGCGACCTGCTGGAGGACACATCCGCCGCTTCGCCCGAGCAGTCCGTGATGGTCATGCTGCGCCGCGAGGAGTTGGACGGCCTGATCGGCAAGCTCGACGACCGCACCGCGTCGATCATCAAGATGCGGTACGGCATCGAGGACGGCAAGGAGCGCACCCTCACCGAGGTCGGCAAGCAGCACGGGCTGACCCGGGAGCGGATCCGGCAGATCGAGAAGCACGCGCTGCTGGAGCTGAAGAAGCTGGCCCGCGACACCGGCTTCGACGCGGCGGCGTGACGCACCGGTCCCGGCCCGCCGAGCGCGGTCACCGGGACCCCCGGACGAGCCCCGGCGCCTTCCCCCCGGCGTCGGGGCTCTCTCGTGTCCGTGCCGGCTGCGCTCCGGGCGCCGGGTGTCGGGTCTCGGGCGCCGGTCTCGGGCGCACCGGGTGTCGGGCGCCGGGCCGCGGCTCCGCGCGCACGGTCCGCGGTCGTGCCGGGTCCGCGGTCGTGCCGGGTCGGCGGTCGTGCCGGGCTGCTGTGCTGCCGGGTCCGCGGCCCGGTCCGCGGCTCGGCCCGGTCCATGGCTGGGCCCGGTGACGGCTCGGCTCGCTCGGTCCCGGCTTCGCCTCCGGTCCCGGCTTCGCCTCCGGTCCCGGCTTCGCCTCCGGTCACGGCCGGCGTCCCTGCGCCTGCGCGCCTTTGCCCGCCCCGTGCCTCCGCACGCCCGCGGCTCCCCGCACGCCCTTGGCCCCTGCACGGCCCTGCCCCGCCTGACTCTGTGCCCGTTCATGCCCGAACGTGTTTACTTTCCTGATCCATGGCCGTAATCTCGCAGAGAAGTCACACGACCGGGCACAGAACGGACCCAATCCCACATGTACGCACCGGAGCGCCAGCAGGAGATCCTCCGTCTCGCCCGCGAGGGCGGCCGGGTCGACGTGCTCTCCCTCGCCGAGGAGTTCCAGGTCACCGCGGAGACCGTGCGGCGCGACCTGAAGGCGCTCGACCGGGCCGGGCTGCTCCGCCGGGTGCACGGCGGTGCCATCCCGGCGGGTCGCCTCGACTTCGAGCCGGACCTCGCCGAGCGCGACACCGTCGCCGCCGACGAGAAGGACCGCATCGCGCGCGCGGCGGTCGCCGAGGTGCCGGCCGAGGGCAGCGTCATCCTCGACGCGGGCACCACCGCCGCCCGGCTCGCCGCCGCCATTCCGGTCGAGGCGGCGCTCACCGTCGTCACCCACGCGCTGCCCGTCGCGGCCCGGCTCGCCGACCACCCCGGCATCGCCCTGCACCTCGTCGGCGGGCGGGTCCGCCACCGCACCCGCGCGGCCGTCGACGCCTGGGCGCTGCGCGCGTACGGCGAGATCAAGGCCGACGTCCTCTTCCTCGCCACCAACGGCTTCTCCGCCGACGGCGGGCTCACCACCCCCGACCTGGCCGAGGCCGCCGTCAAACGGGCCGCGATCGGCGCCGCCCGCCGGGTCGTGCTGCTCGCCGACTCCGCCAAGCACGGGCAGCAGCACTTCGCCCGCTTCGGCGACCTGTCCGACGTCGACCTGCTCGTCACCGACACCGGGCTCACGGCCGAGGAAGCCCTCGCCATCGAACACGGGGGCACGGAAGTGGTGCGCGCATGATCCTCACCGTCACCCCCAACCCCAGCCTCGACCGTACGTACGAGGTCCCCGCACTCGCCCGGGGCGAGGTGCTGCGCGCCACCGCCGACCGGATGGACCCCGGCGGCAAGGGCGTCAACGTCTCCCGGGCGGTCGCCGCCGCCGGGCACCGCACCGTCGCGGTGATGCCCCTCGGCGGGCCCGCGGGAGCGGTGGTCACGGCCCTGCTCGGCGAGGAGGGCATCCCGGTCGCCGGGGTGCCCGTCCTCGGCCACACCCGCTCCAACATCTCCGTCGCCGAGCCCGACGGCACCCTGACGAAGATCAACGCGGCCGGGCCGGAACTCTCCGCCTCCGAGTCCGAGGCGCTCCTGGAAACCGTCCGGGTGCACGCCGCCGACGCCTCCTGGATCGCCTGTTGCGGCAGCCTGCCGCGCGGCCTGCCGCCCGAGTGGTACGCCGAACTGGTCGCCCGCGCCCACCGCGCCGGGACCCGCGTCGCCCTCGACACCTCCGGCCCCGCGCTGACGGCCGCGCTCGCCGCCCGGCCCGACGTCGTCAAGCCGAACGCCGGGGAACTGGCCGAGGCCACCGGCCGGCCGCTGATGACCGTCGGCGACGCGGTCGCGGCGGCGCGCGAGCTGTGCGACCGCGGCGCCCGTGCCGTCCTCGCCAGCCTCGGGGCCGACGGCCAACTGCTGGTCGGCGCCTCCGGAGTGCTGCACGGCAGCGCCCGCACCGAGGTCGTCCGCAGCAACGTCGGCGCGGGCGACGCCTCCCTGGCCGGCTTCCTCGGTTCCGGCGGGGAGGGGCCCGGTGCGCTGGCCGCGGCCCTGGCACACGGAGCCGCCGCCGTCCGGCTGCCCGGCAGCGTCATGCCGTCCCCCGGCGACCTCGACCCCGCCGCGGTCACCACGACCACCGGCATCCCGTACGACCGCCCGCTGACCGAGCCGGTCCCTTCCCCCAGCCGCCCCCGCCCGGGCGGTGCCTCAGCAACGGAGCCGCGAGATGAGTGAGCTGATCACCGCGGACCTGGTCGATCTCGACCTGGCCGCGCAGACCAAGGAAGCCGCCGCCAGGTCGCTCGCCGAGCGCATGGCAGCCGCGGGCCGCGTCACCGACGTCGACGGCTTCCTCGCGGACGTGGCCGCCCGCGAGGCGCAGATGCCGACCGGTCTCGACGGCGGAATCGGCATCCCGCACTGCCGCAGCGCTCACGTCACCGAGCCGACGCTCGCCTTCGGGCGGAGCGCGGACGGCATCGACTTCGGCGCAGCCGACGGCGGCCCTGCCGACCTGGTGTTCCTCATAGCCGCCCCGGCGGGCGGGGACGCCGACCATCTGTCCATCCTGTCCGGCCTGGCCCGGCGGCTGATGGACGCCGACTTCACCACGGCGCTCCGCACCGCCACCGGGGCGGCGGCGGCCGCGGCCCTGATCCGCGGCGACGAGCCGTCGTCCGCGGCCGCCTCGGCGGACGGGACCTCGGCGGACGGGATTCCGGAGGACCGGGCTTCGGGGGAGGACCGGGTGTCGGCGCACAGGACGTCGGCGCACAGGACGTCGGCGGACGGGACTTCGGCGGGCCGGGCGGCGGCGGACGGGACCTCGGAGGGCCGGGCGCCGGCGGACGGGGTCTCCGCGGGCGGGCCGCGCCCGGCGGGGCAGCCGGCCGCGGCGGGGGAGCCCGTCGCGTCGAACGAGTCGGACCCGGTGAGCGGGCAGGCCGCGGCAGCGGGCCGTGAGCCCGCGCCGGACGGTGAACCGGCCGCGGACGCACAGCCGTTCCGCATCGTGGCCGTCACCTCCTGCCCGACCGGTATCGCGCACACCTACATGGCCGCCGAGGCGTTGGAGCGCGCCGGGCGGGAGGCCGGGGCCGAAGTCGTGGTCGAGACGCAGGGGTCCGCCGGCTTCACCAGGCTGGACCCGGCCGTGATCGCCGCCGCCGACGGCGTGATCTTCGCCCACGACGTGGAGGTCCGGGAGAAGTCCCGGTTCGCCGGGAAGCCCACCGTCGACGTCGGGGTGAAGGCCGCCGTCAACCGTTCCGCCGAACTGGTCGCCGAGGTCCGCGCCAAGGCCGAACGGGGCGAGGCCACAGCAGCCCCCGCCGACGCCGGAGAAGCGACCGACGACTCCGGTGCCGGTGCCGGTTCGGGTGCCGGTTCCGGTTCCGGTTCGGGGGAGGGGTACGGCTCGCGGCTCCGCCGCTATCTGATGAGCGGCGTGAGCTACATGGTGCCGTTCGTCGCGGCGGGCGGACTCCTCATCGCGCTCTCCTTCGCACTCGGCGGCTACGAGATCGCCGACGCCAAGTCCGTGGCCGAACACTTCGTATGGACCGAGACGGAGAGCTGGGCCGCGCTGCTCAACCAGATCGGCGGCGCCGCGTTCGGCTTCCTGGTGCCGGTGCTCGCCGGCTACATCGCCTACGGCATGGTGGACCGGCCCGGGCTCGTCCCCGGCTTCGTCGGCGGCGCCGTCGCCGTCACCATCGAGGCGGGCTTCCTCGGCGGTCTGGTCGCGGGGCTCGTCGCCGGCGGGGTGGTCACCGCGATCCAGCGGGTCTCGATCCCGCCGTCGCTGCGCGGCATCATGCCGGTGCTGGTCATCCCGCTGATCGGCTCGGCGGTCGTCGGCTTTCTGATGTTCGTGGTGATCGGCGAGCCGATCGCGGCCCTCCAGCGGGCCCTGACCGACTGGCTGGGCAGCCTCTCCGGATTCAACGCGGTGATCCTCGGCATCGTGCTCGGCCTGATGATGTGCTTCGACCTCGGCGGCCCGCTCAACAAGGTCGCCTACGCCTTCGCCGTCGGCGGCCTCGCGGACCCCAACAGCGGCAGCCTCAAGGTGATGGCCGCGGTCATGGCGGCCGGCATGGTGCCTCCGCTGGCGATGGCGGTCGCCACCACCCTGCGCGGCAAGCTCTTCACCCCGGCGGAACGGGAGAACGGCAAGGCGGCGTGGGTGCTGGGAGCCTCCTTCATCACCGAGGGAGCGATCCCCTTCGCGGCGGCCGACCCGCTGCGTGTCATTCCGTCCGCGATGGCGGGCGGTGCCGTCACCGGGGCCCTGTCGATGGCTTTCGGCTCGACGCTGAGGGCCCCGCACGGAGGCGCGTTCGTGGTGCCCCTGATCGGCGGACCGCTGCTCTACCTTGTCGCGGTGGCGGCGGGCACGGCGGTCACCGCCGCGCTGGTGCTCCTGCTCAAGCAGATGCGAACGGTCGCACCCGCCGACGGCCGTACCCTGAAGGGGTGAGTACCTCCGCTTCACGGCCCGGATCTGCCGGGCCGGCACCGTCCCGGCCCGGGCCCGATCCCGATCCCGAGCCCGAGCCCGCGCCTTCCGGCTCCGAGCCCGCGCCTTCGGGTTCCGAGCCTGCGCCTTCCGGCTCCTCCGAGGCCGCCGGTCCGGCGAACTCCGGGCCGGCGGGCTCGGACCGGGAGTCCTCGGGCCCGGCCCGTTCCGGTCCCGCACGTCCCGAACTCGCGCCTTCCGGTCCGGCGGTTCCCGGTTCCGCGTCTTCCGGTCCGGCGGTTCCCGGTTCCGCGCCTTCCGGTCCGGCGGTTCCCGGTTCCGCGTCTTCCGGTCCGGCGCCTTCCGGGCCTGCGCCTTCCGGGCCCGCACCTTCCGGGCCCGCCCGGCGGGATTCCCTTCCGCTAGATTCCGCCGCCGCGCTCGTCTTCGACGATCCGCTGTCGCGGCCCTCCGCCGACGACACCGACGCGGGCTGGGGAGACCGTCCCGCGTCCGGTGGCGGCGCCGCCGATCTCGCCCGTTTCCTCGACGAGAAGCCCCCGCACCACATCTGAGGTCCGGGATCTGAGGCCGAGCCCGTTCGACGGCGCCCGCGGCCGCTGGGTCACTCCCGCGGTGGGACGGCCTCCGTGCCGGAACCGCCGCGCTGGGCGATCAGCTCGTCCCGGATCTCCCGCAGCAGCACGATCTCCGCGGCCTCCGCCTCGGCATGCTCCTCCTCGGCCTTCTTCATCCGGGCGGCCCGGCGCGCGAGGTACTTCGCCATCGGCAGGACCATCAGGAAATAGACGACGGCTGCGGTGATCAGGAAGCTGAGGGTCGCGCTCAGCACCGTGCCCCACATGATCGGGACACCGCTGACGACCTCGCCCAGCTCGTTGGTCTCACAGGGGCCCTCCAGGCAGGACTGGTACTTGTCCAGGTCCTTGGTGCCGAAGGCGCCGACGATCGGGTTGATGAGGCCCTTCACGACCGAGTTCACGACATTGGTGAACGCCGCGCCGATGACGACGGCGACCGCCAGGTCGATGACGTTCCCGCGCATCAGGAAGGCCTTGAAGCCCTCCCACACGCTTTCCTTCTCCTCGCTCACGCAGAGCCTCTTTCTCGGCAGACGATGATCGGAATTACTTATTCCGGTGAGTTGTCGGTCGGCAATGTACGCGGAGTCGGGAGTGTGCTGTCCAGTCCGCTCCTCACGTACCGGTGAACTTCTCGTAAGCAGCTGACATCAGGACCGCCGCCGACATGGTCGAGGCCACCGCGGCCGCCCCGCGCCGTCGCACGGCACGGCGCCACCACCACAGCCGCCCGGCACCGGGCCGCAGCGGACCGAACTCCGGCACCCCGCACAGCGGAGGAACCGGCAGCGGAGGAACCGGCAGCGGGGGCACGGACGACTCGGGGGCGGGCAGCGGGGGCACGGACCACTCGGGATCGGGCAGCGGGGGCACGGGCGGCCCGGGATCTGGATCCGGAGGTACGGACGACCCCGGGGCGGGCAGCGGAGGTGCGGACGGCCCGGGATCGGGCCACCGCTGATCGGGTGGCCGGGACTGGGGCGCCTCGGGGTCGGGCCACCGGGGAACGGGCGGTGGAGGCCCGGTCGCGCCGGCCACCGCGGGCTCTCCGACGGCCCACGACGGCCGCGCCTCCGCGTGCCGGGCATCGGAAGCCGGCCATGGCTCCCCGGGCTCCCAGGGGCGCACGGGCGTACCGGGCTCCCCGGGCCTCCAGGTGCGCACGGGTGGACCGGGCTCCCCGGGCTCCCCGGGCTCCCAGGGTTCGGCCTCCCCGGTGCGCGCGGGCGGACCGGGCTCGGGAGGGACGCCGTAACGGGGGAGCGCGTCAGGGGCGGGCCGGCGACGTGTGCGGAGCGGAGCGGACATGGGGCATCACCTGCTGCGAAGGAGTGGGCCGGAGTCGTTCGCCCGTCACGATGCCCGCTCTGCGCCCGCCCCGCTGAGGGCTGTGGACTACCCACCGGTTGTGGAAAACCCGGCCACCCGCACGGGCGAACTCACCCCGGCCGAAGGCCGCCGACCAGCCGGCCCGCTGCCTCTCCGACCCGCCGCCCCTCAGTCCCTCCGCACCGGCACCGGCACCGCGAGGACCCACCCCGCCGTGCCCTCCGAGCAGTCGGGGAGCCCGGCGTCGGCAACCGTGGCCCGCTCCGCGCCGGCAACTGCGGCCCCGCGCCGTGCGCTTCCGGCATCCGCTGGTCAGGGCCGGCGGCACCGAGGTCTTCCGGCCGTACAAGCGCGACCCGCGGACCCTCGCCCGGCCGTGGCCGCGGCCCCCGCCCGACTACGGCAGCGTGATCCCCGTGTCCAGCCCGTTCAGCGCCGTGGAGCACAGGCAGTTCCGTGCCCCCGTCTCCGGCAGTCCCGCGACCGCGTCGAACAGCACCGGTCGCAGCCGTCCGATATTGGCCGCGAACACCCGCAGCACCTCCTCGTGCGAGACGCCCTCGCCCGTCTCGGCCCCCGCGTCCAGGTCCGTGACCAGCGTCATCGAGGTGTAGCAGAGCCCGAGTTCGCGGGCCAGCACCGCCTCCGGGTGCCCGGTCATGCCGACCACCGACCAGCCCTGCCCCGCATGCCAGCGGGATTCGGCCCGGGTGGAGAAGCGCGGGCCCTCGATCACCACGAGCGTCCCGCCGTCCACCGGCTCCCAGTCGCGCCCCCGGGCCGCGGCGACCGCTGCCTTCCGGCCCACCGGGCAGTACGGATCGGCGAAGGTGAGGTGGACGACGTTCGGCACCGAGCCGTCGGGGAGCGCCTCGCCGTCGTAGAACGTCTGCGCACGGGCCTTCGTACGGTCCACGAGCTGGTCCGGAACGAGCAGCGTGCCCGGTCCGTACTCCTCCCGGAGCCCGCCCACGGCGCACGGGCCCAGCACCTGGCGCACGCCGAGGGAACGCAGCGCCCAGAGGTTCGCCCGGTAGTTGATCCGGTGCGGCGGCAGGTGGTGCTTGCGGCCGTGCCGGGGGAGGAAGGCGACGCTGCGGCCCGCGATCTCACCGAGGAAGAGGGAGTCGCTGGGCTCTCCGTAGGGAGTGTCGACCGTGATTTCGGTCACGTCGTCGAGGAAGGAGTAGAACCCCGATCCGCCGATGACACCGATCTCCGCCCGGGGGCCCGTCCCGCGTACGTGCTCGTCAGCGCGTTCGTGTTCGTGTTCGCGTTCGTCAAGGATCTCCGCCATGCGGTCACCCTATGGCGGGACGGACACGCCGAGGACCCCGCGGTCCCGCCGGCCGGCGGGTGCGGGGTCCCGGAGGTGGATCGGTGCGGGTCAGGCGGCGGAGCTGCCGGCGGCCGATCCGCTGCTCGACGACTTCGCCGAGGAGGACGAGGAGCCCGAGGAGGAGGACGAAGACGACGAGGAAGAGCTGCCCGAGGAGGAGCCGCTCGAGGAGGAGTCCGAGGAGGACGCGGCGGAGGACGATCCGCTGTCGCTCTTGGAGGCCGAGGACTTCGCCGTGCTGCTGCCGGACGACGCGCTGCGGCTGTCCGTCCGGTAGAAGCCGGAGCCCTTGAAGACGACGCCGACCGCGGAGAACACCTTGCGCAGGCGCCCCTCGCAGGCGGGACACTCCGTGAGCGCCTCGTCGGTGAACTTCTGCACCGCCTCGAGGCCCTCGCCGCACTCGGTGCACTGGTACTGATAGGTCGGCACTTGCTTCCTCCTGGCACTCTCACTCGTTGAGTGCTAACGACGATCCATAGTGCAGCATTCCACGGGATCAGTCCACTGTGACCGGCGTTCGGTGATGCAGACCACCCGTCACCGTGCGCCCCGCGTGCGCCGGTAGGAGGCGCCCGCGCAGGGTCACGGCGACCGCCAGGGCGAGCGCCGTGCCCGCCAGCGGCACCGTGAAGCCCGCGCTCGCCCCGAAGGTGTCGGCGAGCCGGCCGGAGGCGGTGACCGCCGTCGCCTGCCCCAGCGCGACCGCCCCGGTCAGCCAGGTGAACGCCTCCGTACGGGCGCTCGCCGGAACCAGCGACTCGACCAGCGTGTAACCGGTGATCATCGCCGGGGCGATGCACAGGCCCACCAGCAGGCCGAGCGCGGCCAGCGGCAGCGGAGCCCCCGGGGCCCACAGGAAGGACGTCGCCAGAGCCAGCACCGCGTACGCCGTCAGCAGCCGCCGCCGTGCCGAGCCGCGCCAGGCGATCGCGCCGCAGGCGAGTCCGGCCAGCATGTTCCCGGCGGCGAACGTGCCGTAGAGCAGGCCGTTGAGGCCCGGTTGGCCGATCTCCTCGGTGAACGCGGTCAGCGAGACCTGCATCCCGCCGAAGACCGAGCCGATGCCGAGGAACACCACCGCGAGCACGCGCACACCGGGCACGGACAGTGCCGAGACCGGCCGCTTCCGCCCCGCCGTGGGGCCTTCCGCGCCGCCCGCCGCGGAGGCGCCGCGTCCGCCCCGTGCCGTCCGGTGCGGGGGCGGCTGGGTGCGGCGCTGCGCCGCGAACAGCAGTCCGCCGGTCACGGTCAGCACGGCTTCGGCCACCAGTCCGCCCGCCGGGTGGACGGAGGTGCAGAGCGCGGTCGCGAGTACGGGGCCCACGACGAAGGTGAACTCGTCGGTGACCGACTCGAACGCGGCCGCGGTCGCCAGCAGGGGCGACCGCTTCCGGGAACGGCCGTCCGGGTCGCCCGTCCCGGCAGCGGCCGTCCCGGCGGAGGCGCCCCCGGCAGAGCCCGTGTCCGCGGACGCCGGCCGCGCGGACGACGGGTCCGCGGACGCCGGGTCCAGTGCCGTCGTCCACCTGGCCCGCACCATCGGCCCCACCTGGGGCACCGAGGCCCCGGCCGGGACCGCGGCCGCGAACAGCGCCCACAGGGGCGCGTCCGCCAGGGCGAGCGCCGTCAGCAGCGCGACGGACGCCCCGTGCACCAGGACGCCCGGTACGAGCACCGCGGCCTGCCCGAGCCGGTCCGCGAGCTTGCCGCTCTGCGGGGCGAACAGGGCCATGGAGACGCCGGTGACGGCAGCCACCGCGCCCGCCGTGCCGTACGAGCCGGTGGTGTGCTCGACCAGCAGCACGATCCCGATGGTGAGCATCGCGAACGGCTGCCGGGCGGCGAAGCCGGGGAGCAGGAACGACCAGGCGCCGGGCGTACGCAGCAGTTGTCCGTAGCCGGGGCGCCGGGGAGCGGCGGTGCCGGACGTCCGGGAGCCGGGCGGCTGCGTCCCGGACGCCCGTGTGCCGGATGCCGGGGTGCCGGGAGTCTGCGCGCCGGCGGTGTCGTCGGTGACCGTGGTCGCCACGGCCGTGCCTTTCTGCCGCCTGGTAGCGCACCGCGGGCCGGGAGACCGGAGCGGTGGGCCGAGAACTGTCCTCTTGCGCAGGACCGGGGTAGATACCGGGTCCGTCCGCACCTCCGCGGGAACCCGGAGGACCCGGAACATCCGGGAATCCAGGAGATCCAGGGCATCCGGGGAGTCCGGAGATCCGGGATCGCGGGAGGGTCGGGGACCGAGGCCGCCGGGCGGTCGCGCCAGCTCTGCGTCAGGCAGGGGGATGTGTCACTTGCCCCGCCATCGTACAGGGGGCGCGCGAGGCACCGTCCGGGCGCAGGCCCCGCGCCCCCGGGCACCCGGACGTACGGGGCGCGTCGGGGCCTCCGCCCGGTGACGGCGGCCGCACTGCCCGAGCCGGTGGCCCGGCCGGGACGGCGTACCGGCCGGGCCGACTTGTCCCCCGCCCAGCCGGTCACCGGCCCCTTCAGCCCCCGCCCAGCCGGTCACCGGCCCCTTCAGCCCGCGCCGGGCGCTCCCGCTCCCGCCCCGCTCCCGCCCCGCTCCCGCCCCGCTCCCGCTCCGGCCCGTCCCCGACCCTGCCGTGCCTGCCGTGCCTGCCGGTCCACCGTTCCAGCCGGTCCCAACCGGCTCAGCCCGCGCCGCGCCGACCCGTTCCGGTCCATTCCGTTCCCGGTCGTCCGGCCGGACCCGGAACTTCCCGCTCCGCCCGCATCACCCCGTACCGAGCCAGCCCGCCAGCTTGCCGCCCCGGGCCACTGCCCGCAGCCGCTTCTCGGTGGTGTCCCGGACCCGGTCCGTGGCGACGACCAGCAGTTCGTCGCCGTGCCGCAGCATGGTCGTCGGGCTCGGTACGAAGCTCTCGCCCTCCCGTACGACCAGGGTGACCGCGGCCCCGGCCGGCAGGCGCAGCTCGGAGACCTCCACCCCGTGCATCCGCGACTCCTCGGAGACCGTGGTCGACAGCAGATGGCCGCGCAGCCGCTCCAGCGGGGCCGACTCGATGCCGAGGTCGGCCGCGGCCTCGCCGTCGCCGAGCCGCAGCCACCGCCCGAGCCAGGGCAGCGTCGGGCCCTGGACCAGGGTGTAGACGATCACCAGCAGGAAGACGACGTTGAAGATCCGTTCGCTGCCCGGCACCTGCGCCACCATCGGGATGGTGGCCAGCACGATCGGTACCGCGCCGCGCAGACCGGCCCACGACATCAGCACCTTCTCCTGCCAGGGCCTGCCGAACGGCGCGGTGCTCAGCAGGACGGAGACCGGCCGGGCGACCAGCGTCAGCACCAGGCCGATGACCAGGGCCGGGAGGATGTCGTCGCCCAGTTCGTGCGGGGTGACCAGCAGCCCGAGCAGGACGAACATGCCGATCTGCGCGATCCAGCCCAGCCCGTCGGCGAAACCGCGGGTCGCCGGGGCGTGCGGCAGCCGGGCGTTGCCGAGGACCAGCGCGGCGAGGTAGACGGCGAGGAAGCCGCTGCCGTGGGCGAGCGCTCCGGTGGCGTAGGCGGCGACGGCGATGGCCATGACCGCGATCGGGTAGAGGCCGGAGGCCGGGAGGGCCACCCGGCGCAGCGCGAGGGCGCCGAGCCAGCCGACGGCCAGGCCGATGACCGCGCCGATCAGGAGTTCCAGCAGCACCTCGGCCAGCAGGACGTACCAGTGCTCGATGGGTCCGGACGTCGAGAAGGCGACCACCATGATCACCACGGGGGCGTCGTTGAACCCCGACTCCGCCTCCAGGGTGCCCGTCAGCCGTTGCGGCAGCGGCACCCGGCGGAGCACGGAGAAGACCGCGGCCGCGTCGGTCGAGGACACCACGGCGCCGACGATCAGGGCCTGCCGCCATTCCATGCCGACGAGATGGTGCGCGGCCGTCGCGGTGACCCCCACGCTCACCGCGACGCCGACCGTTGACAGCGCGGCGGCCATGGGCAGCGCCGGCTTGATCTCCTGCCACTTGGTGCCGAGGCCGCCCTCGGCGAGGATCACGACCAGGGCGGCGTAGCCGATCACCTGGGTCAGCTCCGCGTCGTTGAAGTCGATCCCGATGCCGTCGGAGCCGATCAGGACGCCCATGCCGAGATAGATCAGCAGGCTGGGCAGCCCGCTCCGGGACGAGATCCGGACCGCGGCGACCGCGATGAGCAGGACGAGTGAGCAGACAAGCAGCAGTTCATTCAAATGATGGACAGTCAGGGGCCGGACCCTTTCTTGAGATATCGACCGCTATGTCTCCCGGCCGAGCGGAAGTTCATTGCCTTACCTAACATTTTACGGGTTCTTGACGCCGGTGCGGGCGGGACGGGGAGAGATGACTCCGCGTAGGGGGCGCTCCGGGCCTGCGCCTACAGTTGCTCCAGCACTCCCAGGACCACCCTGCCCCGCGAAGGACAGCGATGCCCGCCAACAACACAGGCCCTTCCGGCAAGAAGAGGAGGGGCCGTGCGCGCCTCCTCGTGATCGCAGTCGTGCTGCTGCTCGTGGCGGGAGTCGGCTACGGCACGTTCTGGAGCGTCAGCACGGTGCGCGCCTCCTTCCCGGAGACCACCGGCTCGATCAAGCTCAAGGGCCTGTCCGGGCCGGTCCAGGTCAAGCGTGACGCCCACGGCATCCCGCAGATCTACGCCGACACCGACGAGGACCTCTTCCGCGCCCAGGGCTTCGTACAGGCCCAGGACCGCTTCTGGGAGATGGACGTCCGGCGCCACATGACCGCCGGCCGGCTGTCCGAGATGTTCGGCGAGAGCCAGATCGCGACGGACGCCTTCCTGCGCACGCTGGGCTGGCGCGAGGTCGCGCAGGAGGAGTACGACACCAAGCTGTCGGAGCGGACGAAGAAGTACCTCCAGGCGTACTCCGACGGCGTCAACGCCTATCTGGCGGACCACGAGGGCGCGGCGCTCTCCGTCGAGTACGCGGCGCTCGGCTTCAGCACGGACTACGAGCCGCAGGAGTGGACGCCGGTCGACTCGGTGGCCTGGCTCAAGGCCATGGCATGGGATCTGCGGGGCAACGTCCAGGACGAGATCGACCGTTCCCTGCTGTCGAGCCGGCTGTCGAAGGAGCAGATCGAGGATCTGTACCCGGAGTACCCGTACGACCGGAACAAGCCGGTCGTGCAGGACGGCGCCGTCGACGAGACCACGGAGGAGTACGACCCGAAGGCTTCGGACGCGGAAGCGGACGCGGGGACGGGGACGGGGGCGGGTGGTACGGGCAGCGGCACCGGTACGGGAACGGGCACCGGCGCGCAGGCCGGCGACGGCACCGGCACGGGGCTCGGCGGCGCGCAGGCCGGGGCGGGAGACGCCGCCGACGCCGCGCGGAGCGGCCTCAGCGCCCTCTCCGAGAGCATCCAGGAGATCCCGGCCCTGCTCGGCCCCAGCGGCAACGGCATCGGCTCCAACTCCTGGGTCGTCTCCGGCGAGCACACCGCCACCGGCAAGCCGCTGCTCGCCAACGACCCGCACCTCGCGCCGCAGATGCCCTCGCTCTGGTACCAGATGGGCCTGCACTGCCGGAAGGTCAGCGAGAAGTGCCGCTTCGACACCGCCGGCTTCACCTTCTCCGGGATGCCCGGTGTCGTCATAGGCCACAACCAGGACATCTCCTGGGGCATGACGAATCTCGGGGCGGACGTCACCGACCTCTATCTGGAGAAGATCAACAGCGAGGGCTACCTCTACGACGGTGAGCGGCGCCCGTTCAAGACGCGCAAGGAGACCATCAAGGTCGCCGGCGGTTCCGACCGCGAGATAACCGTCCGCTCCACCGGCAACGGCCCGATCGTCTCGGACCGCAACGAGGAGCTCGGCGACGTCGGCAAGACCGCGCCCGTCGGCAACGCCGCCCCCGACCGCGGCAACGGCTACGCCGTCTCGCTGCGCTGGACCGCGCTCACCCCCGGCCGCTCCATGGACGCGGTCTTCGCGCTGAACGAGGCCTCGGACTTCGACGAGTTCCGGGAGGCCGCCCGGCTGTTCGAGGTCCCGTCGCAGAACCTGATCTACGCCGACACCGAGGGCAACATCGGGTACCAGGCGCCCGGCCGGATCCCGGTCCGCGGCGCGGGCGACGGCCGCTACCCCGCCCCGGGATGGGATTCCCGCCACCGCTGGACCGGTTACGTACCGCAGTCCGCGCTGCCCTGGGAGCTGAACCCCGACCGCGGCTACATCGTCACCGCCAACCAGGCCGTGGTCGACCAGGAGAAGTACCCGTACCTGCTGACCGAGGACTGGGGTTACGGGGCCCGCAGCCAGCGGATCAACGACCTGATCCAGTCGAAGATCAAGGACGGCGGCAAGATCTCGACCAAGGACATGCAGACCATGCAGATGGACGACAGCAGCGAGATCGCCGAGCTGCTGACGCCGTATCTGCTGAAGATCGACATCTCGGACCCGTACGTCCGCGAGGCCCAGAAGCTGCTGGAGAGCTGGGACTACACCCAGGACTCCGACTCGGCCGCCGCCGCCTACTTCAACTCGGTGTGGCGCAACACCCTCAAGCTCGCCTTCGGCAACAAGCTGCCCAAGGAGCTGCGGGTGCGCGGCGAGTGCCTGCGGGTCCGCCCTGCCGACGAGTCCGGGCCGCTGGAGGACCTGGAGGGCAACACCCGGCTGGTGCGGGAGTGCGGCACCAGGGCGCCCGACCAGGCGCAGCCGGACGGTGGCGACCGCTGGTTCGAGGTGGTCCGCTCGATCCTGGGGGACGAGGACAGCCACTGGTGGAAGACCTCCGGCACCAGCCGCAACCCCGGTGACGCGAGCCGCGACGAGCTGCTGGCGCACGCCATGGACGACGCCCGCTGGGAGCTGACCGCCAAGCTCGGCAAGGACATCGACGGCTGGAGCTGGGGCCGGCTGCACCAGCTGACGCTGGACAACCAGACCCTGGGCAAGGACGGCCCGAGCGTGCTGCGGCAGGTCCTCAACCGGGGCCCGTGGAACCTCAGCGGCGGCGAGGCGGCGGTCAACGCGACCGGCTGGAACGCGGCCGGGGGCTACAAGGTCGTCTGGGTGCCGTCCATGCGGATGGTGGTCAACCTCGACGACCTCGACAAGTCCCGCTGGATCAACCTCACCGGGGCGTCGGGGCACGCGTACCACGCCCACTACAGCGACCAGACCGAGCGGTGGGCCAAGGGAGAACTCCTGCCGTGGGCCTTCACCGAGGAGGCCGTCGAGAGGCGCACGGAGGACACCCTGGCGCTCACTCCCTGAGCGGTCCCCAAGGGTCCGGAACGGAACGGACGGCCCCGGCGGCGGGC
>NZ_WHPN01000258.1:18768-25014 GCF_009735685.1 Streptomyces lycii
GGGTGCCCGCCGCCGGGGCCGTGCGCGTGGGCGCCCGTCCGCGCCGTACGCGTGCGGCGCCCGTTCCGGGTACGTGGTGGCGGCCGGTCCCGGCGGGGAGTCCATGAGCGCGAGCGGAACGCCGGCCGGGCGGAAGCGGCCCGCCGGGCCGGTCCGTCCGCCGGGCCCGGCCCGTCCGCACGCCCGTCCGCCCCGACCGTCCGCGCGGGGGTGTCCGCCGGCGGAAGTCCAGCCGCCGCCGAAGCGGAAGCCGAAGCCGTATCCAAGCCGCCGCCCGCCCCGCCGAAGCCCGTCGTCAGCCCGGCCCGGGCGGGAAGCGGTGCACGCCCGACGGGGTCACGGCGGCCTGGACGGGACGGTCGTGCGGCTCCGCCGGTACGGCGTCGAGCAGTTCGCCGTCGTACAGCAGCACGAGCAGCGCGGGGTCCGCGCCCGCGTCGGCGAGCCGTTGCAGCACCCGGTCGTAGCTGCCGCCGCCGCGGCCGAGCCGCAGACCGCGCCCGTCCACGGCGAGCCCGGGCAGCAGCAGCGCGTCCGCGTCCAGCACGGCGCTCCGGCCCAGCCGCGCGCCCGCCGGCTCCAGCAGGCCGATCCGGCCCGGCCGGCCGCTCGGGGACAGCCGCCCCGGGCCTTCGTACGCGGCCCAGTCGAGGTCGTCGTCGTCCCGGAGCACCGGCAGCAGCACCCGGGTGCCGCGGCCCCGGAGCGTGTCGATCAGTTCCCGGGTCGGCGGCTCGCCGCCGACCGACACATAGGCGCAGACGGTGTTGGCAGCAGCGAGTTCCGGCAGTTCCAGCGCCCGCCGCGCGAGGGCCGATCCCGTCGTGGAAACGTCATCTTCCGTCAACCGCGATCTCATCTGGAGCAGGCCGCGTCGCAACGCGGACTTGCCATGCTGAACAGCATCCATCGTGGGCGGAAACCTCCCCTTTCCTTTCACTCATACCGGAACGTCACCTTCCACTCATACGTTCCGGTTATGGTTCTCCGCATGACTGAATCGCGCTCCCGGATCAGCAAGGCTGTCATTCCCGCGGCCGGACTCGGCACCCGCTTCCTCCCGGCCACCAAGGCCACGCCCAAGGAGATGCTGCCGGTGGTCGACAAGCCCGCGATCCAGTACGTCGTGGAGGAGGCCGTCACGGCCGGGCTCTCCGACGTCCTCATGGTCACCGGACGCAACAAGCGCCCGCTCGAGGACCACTTCGACCGCAACTACGAACTCGAAGAGGCCCTGAGGCGCAAGGGCGACGAAAACCGTCTCTCCCGGGTGCAGGAGTCCAGCGACCTCGCGACCATGCACTACGTCCGCCAGGGCGACCCCAAGGGCCTCGGCCACGCCGTGCTGTGCGCCGCGCCGCACGTCGGCGACCAGCCCTTCGCGGTCCTCCTCGGCGACGACCTCATCGACCCCCGCGACCCGCTCCTCGCCCGGATGGTGGAGGTGCAGGAGGAGCACGGCGGCAGCGTCGTCGCCCTCCTGGAGGTCGACCCGGAACAGATCCACCTGTACGGCTGCGCCGCCGTCGAGCCCACCGGCGACGGGGACGTCGTCCGGGTCACCGGGCTCGTCGAGAAGCCGGCCGCCGCCGACGCCCCCAGCAACTACGCGGTCATCGGCCGCTACGTCCTCGACCCCTCGGTGTTCGAGGTGCTCCGCAAGACGCAGCCGGGCCGCGGCGGCGAGATCCAGCTCACCGACGCCCTCCAGACCATGGCCCAGGAGGCCGGGCCGGACGGACCGGTGCACGGCGTCGTCTTCAAGGGCCGCCGTTACGACACCGGTGACCGGGGAGACTACCTGCGGGCCATTGTCCGGCTCGCGTGCGAACGTGAGGACCTGGGACCGGACTTCCGGGCCTGGCTTCGGAAGTTCGCCGCGGAGGAGATGTAGCACTTTGAGCACCGCTGAGCAGGCCGCCGAGACGGTGACCGGGACGGACCGGGAGTCCGCCACCGCCCCGGCGGCCGCCCCGACGGGCGGGGAGCCCCGCGTCTGGAGCGTGGACGAGCACCTCGCCGACATCGTCCGGCACGTCCAGCCGCTGGAGCCGCTGGAGTTGCAGCTCCTCGACGCGCAGGGCTGCGTTCTCGTCGAGGACGTCACCGTCCCCGTCGCGCTGCCGCCGTTCGACAACAGCTCGATGGACGGATACGCCGTCCGGACGGCCGATGTCGCGGACGCGGCCGAGGACTCACCGGTGCGGCTCACCGTCATCGGCGACATCGCGGCGGGCAGCGGCAAGCTCCCCCGGGTCCGGCCCGGGGAGGCCGCCCGGATCATGACCGGCGCGCCGCTGCCTCCGGGCGCCGAGGCCGTCGTACCGGTCGAGTGGACCGACGGCGGCACCGGCGGCGGCCCCGCCACCGGGATGACCGCGCACAGCTCCGACCCGCGGGGCGCCGGGGGCGAGGTGCTCGTCCACCGGCCCGCGGGAGCCCGGGCCCATGTCCGGGCCCGCGGCAGTGACATCGCCGCGGGGTCGCTGGCGCTCGCCGCGGGCACGGTGCTCGGCCCGCCGCAGATCGGCCTGCTCGCGGCGATCGGCCGGGCGACGGTCAAGGTCCGCCCGCGGCCGCGCGTCGTCGTCCTGTCCACGGGCAGCGAGCTGGTGCCGCCCGGCACCGAGCTGGCACCGGGACAGATCCACGACTCCAACAGCTTCGCCCTGACCGCCGCCGCCCGGGACGCCGGGGCCATCGCCTACCGCGTCTCGGCCGTGTCCGACGACGCCGAGACGCTGCGGGCCACCATCGAGGACCAGCTGATCCGCGCCGACCTGCTGGTGACCAGCGGAGGCGTGAGCGTCGGCGCGTACGACGTCGTCAAGGAGGCGCTGTCCAGGCCGCTCGACGCCCCGCACGACGGGTCCGGCGTGGAGGAGCCGCCCGGCGCGGAGGAGCCACGCGCGGGGGAGCCCGCCGCCGGCGGCCCGGAATCCGCCGCCGGGGACTCCGGCACGGCTGCCGGGGCCGCCGGCGAGGAGAGCACCGACGGGGCGCCCGCCGCCGGGGATGCCCGCGGAGCCGCCGGAGGCCGGTCCGCCGCGCCGTCCGGAGGCGTCGACTTCCGGCGGCTCGCCATGCAGCCCGGCAAGCCGCAGGGCTTCGGCCGGATCGGCCCCGACCACACCCCGGTGCTGACCCTGCCGGGCAACCCGGTCAGCGCGTATGTCTCGTTCGAGCTGTTCGTCCGGCCCGCGATCCACGCCCTCATGGGGGTCCCGGACACCCGGCGGGAGACCCTTCGCGCGGTCTGCCCCGAGGGAGTCGCCTCGTCCCCGGCCGGGAAGCGGCAGTTCCTCCGCGGCCGGTACGCCGACGGCACCGTCAGCCCGGTCGGGGGAGCGGGCTCCCATCTTGTGAAGGCCCTCGCCGACGCGGACGCGCTGATCGTCGTACCGGAGGACACCACGTCCGTGGCACCGGGCGCCGAGGTGGACGTGATCCTCCTGCGCTGAAAGGGCGCCGCGGCCGGTACCGTATCTGCCCACAGGGACCGGGACCGGGAGAACGATGAGCAGCGCCGAGCAGCACCTCACGCACCTCGACGAGCGGGGTGCGGCCCGTATGGTCGACGTCTCCGGGAAGGACGTCACCGCGCGCACGGCCCGGGCCACCGGCCGGGTGCTCGTCTCGCCACGCGTCGTCGAACTGCTGCGGGGCGAGGGCGTGCCCAAGGGCGACGCCCTCGCGACCGCCCGGATCGCGGGCATCATGGGCGCCAAGCGGACCCCGGACCTCATCCCGCTCTGCCACCCGCTGGCGGTCTCCGGGGTCGAGGTCGAACTGTCCGTCGCCGACGACGCCGTGGAGATCCGGGCCCGGGTGCGGACGACGGACCGGACCGGGGTCGAGATGGAGGCCCTGACGGCCGTCACGGTGGCCGCTCTCACGGTGATCGACATGGTGAAGGCCGTCGACAAGGAGGCGGTCGTCACGGACGTACGGGTCGAGGAGAAGACCGGCGGCAAGTCGGGCGACTGGCGGCGCGGGGACGACCCCGGCGCCGCGGACCGGGACTCCGCCCCGGCGGACACCACCGGCGGTGCCGCGTGAACGCGCCGCCCCGCCGCGCCCTCGCCGTCACCGTCTCCAACCGGGCCTCGGCCGGGGTTTACCGCGACACCGGGGGTCCGCTGCTGGCCGAGGGCCTGGCGGCGCTGGGCTTCGAGACCGACGGGCCGCGGGTGGTGCCCGACGGCGAGCCCGTCGAGGCCGTCCTGCGGGAGGCGGTGGCCGCCTCGTACGACGTGGTGGTCACCACCGGCGGCACCGGCATCTCGCCCACCGACCGCACCCCGGAGATGACCCGCCGGGTCCTCGCCGAACTCGGCCACGAGGTGCCCGGCATCCCGGAGGCGATCCGGGCCGAGGGCAGGGCGAAGGTCCCGACGGCCGCGCTCTCCCGGGGACTGGCGGGGGTCGCGGGCGGCACGCTGATCGTCAACCTGCCCGGCTCGTCCGGCGGCGTACGGGACGGGCTCGCCGTCCTCGGCCGGCTGCTGGTGCACGCCGTCGACCAGATCCACGGGGGCGACCACCCGCGCACCGGGGACGGCACGGGCGGCACCGGCGACGGCGTGACCGGCGACGGGGGCAGCGAGGGAGCCGATGCCACCGGGGGTGCCGGAGGCGGCGTGACCGGCGACGGGGTGACGGACGACGGCACAGGCGGCACAGGCGGCACAGGCGGCACCGACGGCACAGGGGGCACCGGGGGCACCGGGGGTACAGACGGCACCAGTGGCTCCGGTGGCGGCCGGAGCGGCGGCGGGGCCGGCCACGGGACGCACGGATGACTCCCGTCTGGCCGGTGGAACTGGCGGACGGCGATGTGGTCCTCCGCCCGATAAGGCTGCGCGACCAGCGGGCCTGGCGCGAAGTCAACCGGCGCAACCGGGAGTGGCTGCGCCCCTGGGAGGCGACCCTCCCGCCACCGGGACCGGGCGGTGCGCCCGTGCGCCGCCCGACGTACCGCCAGATGGTCCGCCATCTGCGTTCGGAGGCGCACGCCGGACGGATGCTGCCGTTCGTCGTGGAATACCGCGGCCAACTGGCCGGGCAGTTGACGGTCGCCGGGATCACCTGGGGATCGATGTGCTCGGGGCACATCGGTTATTGGGTGGACCGGGCGGTCGCGGGCCGCGGAGTGACGCCGACGGCGGTCGCCCTGGCGGTCGACCATTGCTTCCGGAGGGTTGGTCTGCACCGCATCGAGGTCTGTATCCGGCCGGAGAACGGACCGAGCCGCCGCGTCGTGGAAAAACTGGGATTCCGCGAGGAGGGTCTGCGCCCGAGCTATCTCCACATCGACGGGGCGTGGCGTGACCACCTGGTTTACGCCCTGACGGCGGAGGAGGTGCCGAGCGGGCTGCTGGCGCGCTGGCACCGGGTCCGGCCCGGAACCGCTCACAAATAAAATAAGTGTTCGAAAACAAACGGCAATTGACCACAATCCCAGCCGTCCGATCTCAACAATCACAAAAAAAGTTCGAGTTATCAGCCAGATCGTGCGACACACCGGGCCAATTGGCGGATGGGCTTGCGCAAACCCCTCTACCGTGTGAGGCGTGAGCAGCAGCGGCCTCATCTACGCAGTCATCGTCGGGGCCTGGGCCGCCTACTTGGTGCCGATGTGGCTCCGTAGGCAGGACGAGCTGAACGAAGCCCGTCCGACGGAACGCTTCTCCACCGCCATCCGGCTGCTGTCGGGACGGGCGGCCATGGAGCGCCGTTACGCCAAGGACCTGGAGGAGCGCCACTCCGACGACGCGGGCGGTTCCGCCGCCCCCGCCGCACCGGAGCCGGGTGCCGACCCGGACGCACCGACCGGGACGGTCGACGTCCGGGACTTCGCGCTGTCCGCGGTCCTTCCCGTCCCCGGCGAACTGCGCGACCCCCGGAGCCGGACGGACGCCGCCGCACCCCGGGACGACGACCCGCACGCCGACGACCCGCACGCCGACGGGCAGCCGCAGGCTGCGCCGGCTGGCCGTCCGGCCCCTGCCGCACGCCGCGCCCCGGCCAAGGCCGCCGGAGCCTCCGCCGCCGAGCGCGCCCGCCGCTCGAAGGTGCTCGCGCGCCGCCGCCGCACGACCATGATGCTCTTCCTCGCGTTCACGCTCGGCTCGGTCGTGGCCGCGGTCGGCGGGCTCGCCTTCCTCTGGGCCCCGGCCGTGCCCGCCCTGCTGCTCAGCACGTACATCGTCCATCTCCGTACGCAGGAACGCCGCCGCTTCGTCT
>NZ_WHPN01000259.1 GCF_009735685.1 Streptomyces lycii
GCTCCGGCTGGTCGTCGAGTTCGCCCAGCGGTACCCGGACACCTCGCTCTCCGAGCTGGCGGCGGCGCTGACCGACGACCGCGTCGGCCAGGACCTGCTCGACTTCGGCGGCGAGACGGCGAGCACCGGGCTGCGCGAGGCATGGCTGCACACGTGGCGGCACGCGGCGCCCGCCGCCCGCCGCATGGCCGCGCTGCTGGCCACCCCGGCGGCAGGGAGCGGCCCCGTGGAGATGCCCGTGGACGAGGCGGCGCTGCGCGCGGGCGTGCCGTGGAGGGAGGCGTTCCGCGCTCTCGACGAGCTGGCCTCCCTCCACCTGATCGAGCACGCAGGCCCGTTCTGCTTCCGGATACCTGCTCTGACCAGGCGGTACGCCGCTGAGATCGGTGTGCAACCGGACCGGGACGGCGACGCCACGGCAGTGCAACGCCCGTGCGGAAGTCTCTTGCAGCGAAAGGAGTTGGTGCAGTGAATACCGGAGTCAAGGCCAGGTGGTACTTCGTCGCCCTTCCCGACCGGGACGAGGCGCGGGCCGTCGCGGCGCGCGTCGCCACCGGCGCCACACGCGTGGTCCGCCACGCCTCGGGCCGCCCCTGGCTGATCGCGCACCTGCCGCAGGAGCAGATCACCGTGGGGGAGGCGGGCGCGGACCGCGTCGCCGTCCTCGGGTGGTCCTCGGCGACCGGCGGAACACTGCGCCGGGAGGCCGGGCGCGCCGGGAACGTGGCGGCGCTCGACGAGCTGTCCCACACGCTCGACGGCTGCTTCAGCCTCGTGGCGTCGGTGGACGGCACCACCAGGGCACAGGGCACCGCCGCGGGGGTGCGGCGCGTCTTCCACGCCCGGATCGACGGCGTCACCGTCGTCTCCGACCGGGCCGACGTGCTGGCCGAACTCGGCGGCTTCCCCCTGGACGAGACGTCGCTGACACTGCGCCTCTTCCGCAAGCTGCCGCACCCCCTCGCCGAGGAGCCGCTGTGGCGCGGCGTCGAACCCGTGCCCGCCGACGCGTACGTCGCGGTCGACCGGCGCGGGCAGCTCGCCCGGACGGCGTGCTGGTGGCGGCGGCCGGAGCCGCTGCTGTCCCGCGAGGCGGGCGCCGAGCGGCTGCGCGACGCGCTCGCGGGAGCCGTCGCGGCCCGCACGCGGCACGGCGGCCGGGTCCACTGCGACCTCTCCGGCGGCTTCGACTCGACCCCCATCACCTACTTCGCGGCCCAGGGACCGGCGGACGTGGTGGCCACGACCGCCTACAACCGCGACCCCGGCGGCGGCGAGGACCTGATCTGGGCGCGGCGCGCGCTGCCCGTCATGCCGCGGGTCGTCGAGCACGTGACCGTGACCACGGAGTCGATGCCGCGCTTCTACGGCGGCCTGGCCGGCGAGTCCCTGCCGCTCGACGACCCGTCCGACGCCTACCGCGCCGCGCCCCGGCTGCTGCACATGATGCGTGCCGCCGCCGCGCACGACACCCGGATCCACTTCAACGGCCAGGGCGGTGACGAGGCGCTGACCGGCTGGCTGAAGTGGGAGCACACCCTCTTCGGCACCCGGCCGCTGCTCGCGCTCCGGCGGATCCGGCAGCACCAGCTCCTGGAAGGGCTGACCGCGCGGGAGGCGTTCGGCGGGCTGCGGGACCGGCGGACCCACCGCCGGTGGTTCACGGACACGGTCGTCGGCGCCCCCGTGCGCGGCACCGGCCCCCGCGGCCAGGCCCGGCCGAAGGTGAGCATGGACTGGGACCACGTGATCCAGTGGCCCGCCTGGGTGACGCGGGACGCCCGGCAGGCGGCCGGGCAACGCCTGCGGGCCCTCGCCCGCGACCTCACGCCCCTCGGTCCCGACATCGCCTCCCATGCCGAACTCGCCGCCATCCGGGAAGGCACCCGCATCGCCCGCGGCACGCTGCAACTCGGCGCGACCCTCGGCATGAGCTACGACGCCCCGCTCTCCGACGACCGTGTCATCGAGGCGTGCCTGGCGGTCCGCAGGGAGGAACGCACCTCGCCGCTGGAGTTCAAGCCGCTGATGCGCGAGGCGATGCGGGGCCTGCTCCCCGGCGACTTCCTGCGCCGCACCCGCAAGACCGGGGGAGCCGCGCAGTCGGTGCGCGGCCTGGCCGAGCACGGGGCGGAGCTGGTCGAGCTGTGCCGGGGCTCGGCCCTCAGCGAACTCGGAGTCATCGACATGGACACGCTCCGGGAGCAGGCGTTCCCGAAGGACCGGTGGATGAACGTGCGCGATATCGACACGACGCTCAACTGCGCCATGTTCGCGCCCGGCACGGAATCCGGCGGACCGCGAGGCGGGCTTCCCGGCGGGACGTCCGCCGGAGCGGAGGGCGACCAGGACACGAAGGAGAGGAAGTCCGATGAATCCGCGGCTGCGTGACGGCGTCACCACCGTCGAAACCGAGTACGGCGCAGTCCTCCTCGACCAGCGCCACGGGAAGTACTGGCAGCTGAATCCCGCGGGCACCGTGCTGCTCGGCGCGTTCGAGGACGGCAGCGGCATCGACGGCGCGGTGGAAACCCTGGCGGAGCGCTACGGAGTGGAGCCCGCGACCGCGCGGGACCATCTCGGCGCGCTGCTGGAACAGCTGCGGACCGCGGGGCTGGTGACGTCATGACCGTCGGAGTCGTCCCCGACAGCCCCGTCCGCGTCGGCCCCCTCGACCACCTGCTGGCCAGGACGGCCGTCGGCGTCGCCCGGGTGCTGGCCAAGCGCTCGCCGGAACGGATCTGCGCGATCCTCACCCGGGTCCGGGCCGGCAGCCGGCCGGCCACGTACGCCCAGGCGAAGCGCGCCCGCGACACCGTCCTGACCGTGAGCGTCCGCTGCTGCGGCAAGAACGCCTGCCTGCCGCGCTCGCTGGCGGCGGTCCTGCTGTGCCGGGTGCGCGGCGTCTGGCCGGAATGGTGTGCCGGCGTCGTCGCCGCCCCGCCGTTCGCGGGCCACGCCTGGATAGAGGCCGAGGGGCACATGGTCGACGAGTTCCTCGACGAGACGACCTACAAAAAACTTTGCCGCGTACCGCCCGCCGGCGGCGCGTGACAACAGGCTTGGCCGGCCTCGGCCGGTCAGGGAAAGAGAACAGTGATCAGAAAAAGGAGATTCACCATGGATCAGTACGAGGTGCCCACGCTGACCGAGCTCGGCGACTTCGACCAGGAGACCGGCCGCGGCGGCGAGCCCATCTGGGAAGAGGTCGTCGTCCCGTGGGACTACTGGGTCTGATGACGCGCACCGGGCGCTGACCGCCCGGTGACGGTGTCCATCCGGCACCCGGGTGGCAGGCGCGCGGCCCNCCACCCCCCCCGTTCCGCGGTCCCGTTCCGCCGGCCGTCGCGCCCGCCGGCCGTCCGTTCCGCCGGCCGTCCGTTCCGCCGGCCGTCCGTTCCGCCGGACGACGGAAACCGCCCGGAGGACGGAATCGGCCGGAGGACGGAATCGGCCAGCCGACGGAAGAAGGAGACGGCATGACCCGTGCCCCCGGCGCCCTCCGCGCCTCCGGCGGCCACGGCGCGGCTCTCGCGCTCGTCGGCCTGGCCGACCCGGTCGCCCGCCTCGCCCTCCCCGCCGTGCTCGCCGGAGCGGTCGACGCCGCCCTCGCCGACCGCCTCGACGCCGCCGCGCTGACGCCCGTCGTCATCGTGCTGGTCCTCGCCACGGCCTGCGAGATCGGCCGCGAGATCCTCGAAACCAGGTCGCGGCTCCGCGCCGCCCTCGTGCTGCGGCGCCGTATGCTCCGCCACCTCTTCGCCCTGGGCCTGACCGGGCAGCGCCGCTGGGAAACCGGCGATCTCCTCAGCCGCACCCTGGAAGCGACCTCCGGCGCCGCCACCACGGCCCCCGTCCTCGTCGGCCTCTGCGCCTCCCTGGCGACCTCGCTCGGCGGCCTGGTCGCGCTCTTCGTCATCGATCCCCGGCTCGGCCTGCTGTTCCTGGTGGGAGCCCCCGTGATGTGGTGGCTGCTGCGGTGGCTGCTGACCCGCGTCCGCCGCGCCACCACCGACTACCAGCGGCTCCTGGAACTGCTCAGCACCCGCTTCGTCGACGCGCTCCGGGGCGTCCGCACGATCCGGGCCAGCGGCACCACGGGGCGCGAGGTCGAGCGGGTGCTCGCCCCGTTGCCCCGGCTGCGCGCGTCCGGGCACGAGTTCTGGGCCGCCCAGCGCCGGGCCGGCTGGCAGACCGGGCTGGTCATGCCCGTGATCCAGGTCGTGGTCCTGGCCGTCGCCGGGCACGGTGTCATGACCGGCCGGGTCACCCCGGGCGAACTCCTCGCCGTGCAGTCCTATCTCGGCCGCGCCATGGGACTGCTCTCGCAGACCGCCGCCCTCGCCCGCCTCGCCCGCGCCCGGGCCTCCACCGAACGCGTCCGGGACGTGCTCGCCGCCCCGCCCCCGCCGGCCGGCGACCGGACGCTCCCCGCCGGGCCGGGCTCGCTCAGCCTCCGCGGTGTCCACGTCAGCAGGGCAGGCCGCCCGGTACTCACCGGCATCGACATGGACGTGCCGGGCGGCGCCACGGTGGCGATCGTGGGCGCGTCCGGGGCGGGCAAGACCACCCTGACCGAGGTCGCGGGCGGGCTCGTGCCGCCCGACGCCGGCACCGTCCTGCTCGACGGCGTCCCCCTCGGCGCGCTGCGCCGGGACGAACTGCGCCGAGCCGTGGCGTACGCGTTCGAACACCCCCGGTTCCTCGGCCGCACCGTCCGCGACGCCCTGGCGTACGCCGACGAGCCGCCGGACGGGCTGCAGCGGATCGACGCCGCGCTCCGCGACAGCGCCGCGGCCGGCATCGTGGCCCGCATGCCGCGCGGGCTGCGCACCCGGCTGAACCGGCTGCGGCTCTCCGGCGGTGAGCTGCAACGCCTCGGCCTGGCCCGTGCCGCGTGGCGGGACGCGCGCCTGGTCGTGCTCGACGACGCGACGTCCAGCACCGACACCGCCACCGAGGCGGAGATCAACGCGGCGCTCGACCGGGCCATGGCCGGTGTCACCCGGCTCATCGTGGCTCACCGCGCGGCCACCGCCGCCCGTGCCGACCTCGTGGCCTGGATCGACGCCGGGACGCTGCGCGCGCTCGCGCCGCACGAGCGGCTGCTGGACGACCCCGCGTACCGCGCGGCGTTCCGCGCCCCGGCAGCCCCGAGTCCCGGGGCGGCGCACGGGGCACCGGCCGCCGCCGGGACCGGGAGGACACGATGACGACAGCGCTCGCGCCGCGAGGCCGGAGGAAGGGACCGAGGAGGCGCCCGGCGAACCGCCCGAAGACCGGCCGCCACCTCGCGCGTCTCCTCCTGGCCGAGCCCCGCCACCGGGGCGCGCTGGCGCGCCTCGCCGCCTGGTCGGCTCTCGGCGCCGTCCCCGTCCTCCTCTCCGGGCAACTCGTCGCCGTCGCCCTCGACCGCGGGTTCCTCGCGGGTGACGGCCTGTTCGGCCTCGCCGTGCTGGGCGGTTACGGCGCCACCCTGCTCCTCGGCGCGCTCGCCACCCGGCAGGCGTTCGTCCCCATGGCCGGACTCGTCGAATCCGTCCGCGACCAACTCCTCCGCGGCACCGTGCACGGCTCGCTGCACGCCGCCGTCGCCTCCGGCCGGACCCCCGACACCGGGGCCGTCTCCCGCATCACCAGCCAGAGCGAACGGGTGCGGCAGCTCCTGTCCGCCCTGTTGCTGTCGCTCAGCACGACGGCCTTCGCGGCCGGTGCCGCCGTCGCCGGCCTCCTCGGCCTCGCTCCGGTGCTCGCGCTGATCACGCTGCCTGTCGTCGCGTCGACCGCAGCCCTCCTCGTCCCGCTCTCCCGCCGCTGGCGGACGCGGTACGAGGCGTCCCTGACGATGGAGGAACTCGTCGCGGAGGAGACCGGCCGCACGCTGGACGGCATGCGCGACATCGTCGCCTGCGCCGCCACCCGCCGCGCCGAGGACGACCTCGACGGCGTGCTGAGCGACCACGCCGCCTCCGGAGCGGCCGTCGCCACGGTCAGCGGCATGCGGGTCGGCGTCATCGCGCTCGCCGCACGTGTCCCGCTGCTAGCCCTGCTGCTCTCCGCGCCCGCCCTGCTGGCGGGCGGCACCTTCTCCACCGGCGAACTCCTCGGCGCCGCCACGTATCTCGTCTCCGGCCTCGAACCGGCGCTGCGCGCGCTGGTGCAGTCGATCGGCAACCTCGGCCTGGAACTCGGCACCCTCGTGAGCCGTCTCGCCGCCCACGGCGGCACACCCGCCCCCGCCACGGCAGCGGCGGCCGGGGCCACGGCACCCGGCCACGACGTCCTGCTCGCGGGCGTCACCTTCCGCTACGGGCCCCACTCGCAGCCCGTCCTCAGCGCAGCCGACCTCGCCATCCCCGACGGCGACCACGTGACGCTCGTCGGGCCCAGCGGCGTCGGCAAGTCCACCCTCGCCGACGTACTCGCCGGCCTGACGCTCCCCGAGGCCGGCGAGGTCCGCCTCGGCGGCGTGGACCTCCGCACGCTGGACCGGGCGTGGCTGCGCCGCACCGTCGCGCTGGTGCCGCAGGAGGCGTACGTCTTCGCCGGCACGCTCCGTGAGAACCTCGCCTACCTCGCGCCGGACGCCGACACCGCCCGCCTCGACCGGGCCGTGGACGCCCTCGGCATCGGAGCGTTCGTACGCGGCCTCGGCGGCTACGACGCCCACGTCGCCGGCCCCGGCGCGCTCTCCCAGGGCCAGCGCCAACTGATCACCCTCGCGCGCGTGTACCTCTCGCCCGCGCGGATCGTCATCCTCGACGAGGCCACCTGCCACGTCGACCCGGAGACCGAGGCGCGCATCGAGAACGCCTTCGCGCGGCGGGACGGCACGCTCGTCGTCATCGCCCACCGCATCAGCTCCGCGCTGCGCGCCCGGCGCGTCGTCATCCTCCAGGACGGCCGCCTCGAGGCCGCCCGTCACGAGGACCTGCTCCGCCGCTCACCGGCCTACGCCGACCTCGTGGGCCACTGGCACGGGGCCGGCTGAACGCCTCGGCGGTGCCGCCCGCGCACGGCTGTGCGCTGCCGCCTTCCCGTACGGGCCCCCGCCGGCGCCCGGCCCGCCCGCCGAAGCGGCACTCCGGCAAGCACCCGGAACCGGAGGCCGGCGGGCACGGCGGGCACGGCGGGCACGGCGGGCAGGGCGGGCACGGGAGCCTACCTGCCGGGTGCCCGCGAAAGGCCCCGGCCGGGGCGGGCGTCCTCACGAACGGGCGTGGCGTGCGGTGTCCGCCCCGCCGGGAGCCCGGCATCCCGCCCGCCGCGCCGGGCGCCCGTCCGGCGGGGTTCAGAGCGGGGGGAAGAGGGCGTCCACGTACGGGTTGCGGAACTTGCCCGCCGGGTCGCTCTCCGCCAGCAGCGCGCGGAAGGCGGCGGCGTGTTCGTACCGGGCGGTGATCTCCTCCGGTGCCGTCGTGGTGAGCTTGCCCCAGTGCGGCCGGGCCCCCAGCGGCATCAGCCGCTCCTCCATCGCCGCGACGGCGGACAGCACCGCGGGCGTGTCCTGGGACCAGGTGAAGTGCAGGGCCACCGAGTCGCGGCCCTGGGCCGGGCTCAGCCACTGGTCGTCGCCCGCGACCGTGCGGATCTCGGAGACCTGGAGCACCGGGGCCATCAGCTCACCGAGTTCGCGCAGCGCCGCGAACGCCTCGGCCGCGGCGCCGCGCGGGAGCAGCAGCTCGGACTGGAGCTCGGCGCCCTTGCTCGGGGTGAAGGCGGGCCGGAAGTGCGGCAGCCGCTCGTGCCACGGCCCGGGGGTGCCCGACTGGTCCGTGCAGTAGGCCGGCGGCATGCCGGGCACCGGGTGCTGCGGGCCCGCGGCGAGCCGGGCGCCGAGCCACTCCTCCGGCGCGGCGCCGCCGCTCCCGCCGTCCTCCGGGCCGCCGGTGCGGCGCTTGAGCCACACCATGGCCTCGCCCCGCCAGTCGGTGAACACGCTCACGCTGTACGCGGCCGAGGCCACCGCGTCGAAGTCCGCGCCGAGCCGGTCCAGCGGGAAGCCGGTGTAGACCCGCTGCGCGATCTCGTACGCCGGCTCGATGTCCAGCGTCACCGAGGTGACGATGCCGAGCGCCCCGAGACCCACCACGGAGCCGTTCAGCCGCTCCGGGTCGTCCGCCCGGGTCAGCACGGTCAGATCGCCCTCCGGGCCGACCGTCTCCAGCCCCGCCACGGCCGCCGCGAGCCCCCGCTGCGTCTCGCCGGAGCCGTGTGTGCCGGTGGCGCACGCGCCGGCGACCGAGATGTGCGGCAGCGACGCGAGGTTCGCCAGCGCGTAGCCGGCGACCTGGAGCCGCTCGGCGACCTCGGCGTACCGCATGCCGGCGCCGACCGTCGCCGTCATGGCGCGCGGGTCGATGTCCACCTCGCGCGGCAGGCCGTCGAGCCGGACCAGGTCACCGGAGGTGTCGGCTATCGGATTGAAGGAGTGGCCGGTGCCCAGGGCCCGGACGCGGTCGGCGGAGGCCACGATCCGGCGCAGTTCGCCGACGGACCCGGGGCGGTGCACGCGCGCCGCGCCGTAACGGATGTTGCCGGCCCAGTTCACGGCGGCACCGGTGGTGAGCATGGAGGTCCCTGATCTGTCGTCGCTGGTCTCGCGCCGGTCCGCGGGCGTTCCGGGGAACTGGCCTGCGCGGTCCGGCGGGGCTGGTGTGACTGGTGTGAACAGCCCTGCCGCCAAGGAATACCCCATCCGCCGGCGGAACGGGACACCGGCCCGGTCCGCCGGGGAACTCCCGGGGCCCGGACCGCTCAGGTGTGTATGGCCAGCTTGAACTGAGCGTGGCTCACCGTCGCGGCCGAGCTGCCGTTGTGCCGCACCAGCAGCGCCAGCGGGGTGCCCGGATACACGAAGATCTCGTGGTGCTTGTGCCGGTACTGGCCGCCGGGGGTGCGGGCGTTGTCCTCGGTCGCCGTGCTGTCGTAGCCGTCGGCCAGCCCCAGCGGGTCGCGGACGAAGCGGTCGCGGACCTCGGTGTAGTCGCCCGGCTCCCAGAAGATCATGGCGGTGAGCGAGCCCCAGCCCTCCACGGCGGGCCAGATCAGCCCGGAGCGCGCGTCCGGATACGAGGACGAGCTGCCGTCGGGCTGCGCGGCCTGGTGCATGCCGTGGGCGTCGTAGGACTCGTTCCCGCCGTACGGGAAACGGAGGATGTGGTATTCGCCGTCGGCCGGGACGGACCGCGGTTCGTTCACCATCAGGGAGCAGACGTGGACGGGCAAGGAGACCTCCTCGGACCGGCGTGGGACGGCGCCCGCGGTCCGGCCGGGGACGCCGCAGCGGTTGGCACGGGCCGCACGGGCAGCATAGGCGCGGAGCGAGGCGGCGGGATCCCCGCGTTCCGCCGGTGATCCGCGGGAGGGCCGTCCGCCGTCCGTCCCGCCCGCCGCCGCCCGTCCGGGGGCAGGGGGCCGGGGCCGGTCAGCCTCCGGTGGCACGCTCGGCCGCGGCCACGACCGCGTCGAGCCGCTCCCGGTGGGCGCCGGGCCAGTACACGCGGCCGCAGTCGGGGCAGCGGGTGAAGGTGTCGTAACTGCGCCGCGTGCCCGGGCGCAGCGCGTGCTCGACATCGGCCTTGGGGACGTCCACGAGGACGCCGTTGCAGGACAGGCAGCGGGACCACGG
This sequence comes from Streptomyces lycii, assembly GCF_009735685.1. Taxonomy (GTDB): domain Bacteria; phylum Actinomycetota; class Actinomycetes; order Streptomycetales; family Streptomycetaceae; genus Streptomyces; species Streptomyces lycii. The sequence goes on from NZ_WHPN01000259.1 coordinate 9,632, forward strand.
GGCGAGCGGCGGCGCGAACCGGCCGAGCACGTCGGCCAGCTGCTCGTCGGGGCGCGCCCCGCGCACGAACGCGCCGCGCCACAGCGCCCGGCGCCGGAGCAGCCCACGGTCCTGGGTGAGCAGCAGCCGCCGCCCGGCGTTCGCGACCTCCACGAGGACGGGGTCGTCGAGGTCGTTGCGGTAGGCCGTGTCGAGGCCGACGAGCCGCATCCTGCGGGCCAGCCCGCCGAGGTGGACGTCGAGCAGGAAGCGGGGCGGCCAGCCGTCCGGCAACGGCTCCGGCCGTCGCACGGCACGGACCTCCACCACGTCGCCGTCCCGGGGCCGGTACGAGGCACCGACGGGGCGCCCGGCGGCACCGCCCGGCTCGGCGCGGTCGGCGGTGCGGGAGCAGGGCCCCGCAGCGGAACCGGCACCCGGGCCGGGCCCGCGACCGGGACCGGGGCCGCGACCGGGACCGGGGCCGGGAGCGCGACCGGGGCTCGCAGGGGAGTCCGGCGCGGGGCTCGCAGGGGAGTCCGGCGCGGGGCCCGGAGGGGAATGCGGGGCAGGGCCCGGAGGGAAGTCCGGCGCGGGGCCCGGGGGCGAGCCGGGGGCCGGGTCCCGCTGGAAGCCGGAGTCGCGGCCGGAGCGGGCGCCGGTGCCGGGGAGACGGCCGGTGCCGGGGCCGGGGTCCGGGCCGGGGCCGCCCCCGGCGAGCAGGCGCAGCTCCCCGACCTCCGGCAGCGGGACGCCGAGTGATTCCACGGCATGGCCGAGGGACGACGTCCCGTCGACGGCGACGCGCACCTCGGCCGCCCGGCGGCGCGAGGTCATGAGCACGCGCAGTCCGGGGGCGAAACGCAGACAGAGTCCGGGTCGGTCCTCCATGGCCGCCAGCCTGCCACGACCGGGGCCCGCCGCGCCGACCGTCACGCGCCCGCCGTGGGAGCCCGCGCCCGGACCGCCCCGCCGCGGCAGCTCCGTCACCGGCCGCGCCCGCCCGGCCGCCACTCCACCAGCCCCGTCGCAGGAGTCCGGCCGGTCCGCCTCCGAACCCACATGCGCCTCGCTGTACGCCCGCGTCCGCCTCGCCGCACGGGCCCGCGCCCTCCGCGCCGCACGGAGCCACGCCTTCCGCGCCGCACGAGCCCGCGCCCGTCTCGCGCCGTACGAGCCCGCGCCCGCCTCGCCGTACGAGCCCGAGCCTGTCTCGCGCTGTACGGAGCCACGCCCTCCTCGCTGTACGAACCCGCGCCCGTCTCGCGCTGTACGAACCCGCGCCCGTCTCGCGCCGTACGGAGCCGTGTCCGCCGCGCCGTACGAACCCGCGTCTGCCTCGTCATACGGGCCGCGTCCGCCTCGTCATACGAAACCCGCGTCCGCCTCGCCGTACGGAGCCACGCCTTCCGCGCCGCACGGGCCCGCGCCCGTCTCGCGCTGTACGGAGCCGCGCCCTCCTCGCTGTACGAGCCCGCGCCCGTCTCGCGCCGTACGAACCCACATCCGGCCTCGCGCCGTACGGACCCACGTCCGCCCCGCCGTACGGCGCCGCGCCCGCCGCTCCTACGGAGTCCGCCCTGCCCCGCCGTACGGAGCCGCGCCCGGTGAGCGGCCGCCAGGCGGACGGGCGGCCGGCTCCGGACGTCCGCCCGGCCCCGTCAGGTGCCCGGCCCGAGCCCGTAGACCCGCCGCGCGTTGCCCGCGGCGATCATGGCGGCGACCCGCTCGGCGTCACCGGCAGGCCAGGAGCCGTCCGCGACCCAGCCGCCCAGCAGCTCCGTCAGTGCCCCGGCGAACAGCCGGGAGCCGACGACGTACAGCTCCGGGAGCCCGTAGGCGTCGGTGGAGAACAGCAGCTTTCCGAACGGGCACAGCTCCAGCGCCTCGGCGAGCACCGTGCGGGCGCGGGCCCCGGTGTACGACAGGGCGAGGCCGATGTCGGCGTACACGTGCGGGAAGACGTGCGCCAGATACCCGGCCCCGCGGTGGTAGGGATAGCCGTGCAGCAGGACGACCGGGCAGCCCGCCGGCCCCACGGCGCTCAGGAAGTCGGTGAGCAGCAGCGGATCGCAGCGGTGCAGACGCAGGTCAGGGTCGCCGAAGCCGGTGTGGAGCTGGAGCGGCAGCCCGGTCCGTACCGCCTGCCAGAGCAGATGGCGCAGCAGCACGGGGTCGGTCAGCCGGGGGCCGTGCCCGCCGCCCGCCGGGGAAGCGCCGCCCCGCAGCCCGCCCGCGCGGCCGTCCCCGTCCCGGACGCCGGAGCGGGGCCGGACCGTCCCGCCGCCCCGGCGGGCGCCGAGCCACCGGTCCGCCGCGGCGCGGACCTCGCCGGGGGAGGGCGGACGGGGGTCGAAGTCCAGCCCGTGCCGGTAGCCGACGACGGATTTGAAGCCCGCGGCGGTCCGGGCGGCGGCGAGCACCGCCGCGTCCAGCCCGTCGACGTACTCCCCGGCCGCCGTGCCCGGAGCCGCCGCGCCGGCCAGGCGTTCGGCCAGCGTCTCCAGGCGGACGATCTCGCGCGCGGTGCCGCCGCCCGCGGCGGCCAGCTCCGCGGGCGGCGTGAGATCGCCCGGCAGCCCGGTGTCGACCAGATGGACGCCGATCCCCGCGGCCGGCAGCAGCCGGCGCAGCACCTCCTCCGGTCCCAGCTCGCGCCGCCGCTCCAGGTACTCACCCGGCGGGACGTGCGCGTCGAGCCCCAGCAGCGACGGGCACCAGCGGCGTACGGCGAAACCGAGCTGGCTGTCGAAGAACGTCGTACCCGGGGCGGCCGGGCGGTCGGACTCGGTCAGCAGCGCCTCGAACGCCCGGTCGTCCAGCGCGGACCGGACCACGCCGTGGCAGTGCTGGTCCACCAGCGGGGGAAGGGGGATCGGCGGGGCCATTCAGTAGCGGTCCCTGGTGGCGTCCGCGACCGCCTGGGGCGCGAGCCCGTCGAACAGCTCGGCCTCGGCCCGGCGCACGGCGGCGACCGCCTCGAAGAGCTGCCCGCCCATGGCCTCCCGCAGCAGCTCCGAACGTTCGAAGTGCTCCAGGGCCTCCGGCAGCGAGGAGGGCAGCCGGGCCGCATCCTCCCCGGTGACGGCCGGATCGCCCGCGACCGGCGGCGGCAGCGTCAGCCCCTCTGCCAGCCCGGCGAGCCCGGCGGCGGTCACCGCCCCCACGACCAGATACGGATTGGCGGCCCCGTCGAAGCACTTGACCTCGGCGTTCGCCGCCAGGTCGTCGTCCGCCGCCCCGGGGATGAAGCGGAGTGCCGCCTCCCGGTTCTCCACCCCCCAGCACCGGAACGCCCCGGCCCAGCGCGAGGGCCGCAGCCGCAGATAGCCGGCCGGGGACGGCACCCCGACCGCCAGCAGGGCCGGGAGTTCGCGCAGCACACCCGCGAGGAACGCCTCACACTCCGCGGTCATCCCGGACGGGCCCGACCCGCCCCGGCAGAGGTTCCGCCCGCCCTCCCACAGACTCAGGTGCAGATGCGCCCCGTTGCCGACCGTGCCCGCCTCCACGACCGGCCCGAACGACGCCGTCAGCCCGTGGCGCACGGAGACGGCGCGGACGGTCTCCCGGACGAGGACGGCCAGATCGGCGGCTCCGACCGGGGACGCCGGCGCGACCGACACCTCGAACTGGCCGGGGGAGTACTCGGGATGGATCTGCAGCACGTCGATGTGCTGCGCGGCCAGCGCCGTGAGCACGTCGTGGAGGTAGTCGGACAGCTCGACGACCCGGGTCATGCCGTACGCCGGGCCCTCCGAGGCATAGCGCGGCCGGCCCGTTCCGGGCGCCGCGTCCCGCCGTCCGTCCCCCGCGTCCCGGGCCGGGGCCGGTTCGCCCACCCGGGTGACCGTCCACTCCGTCTCGAAGCCCATGCGCAGCTCGATGCCGCGCGCCGCGGCCCGCTCCGCCTGGCGGCGGGCGAACTGCCGCTGGCAGCCCGGGTGGGGCGCGCCGCTCTGCGTGTACCGGTCGACCGGCGCCCAGGCCCAGCCGGGCTGCGCGGACAGCTCCGTCAGCCGCTTCAGGTCGGGGAACAGCCGCAGATCGCCGGCCGGCCCGCCGGTCTGCCGGCTGCTCGTCGCCGAGTCGTCCACCAGATAGACGTCGAAGACGGGGGACATGCCGATGCCCCGGCGTGCCGCGTGCGCGAGCTGGGTGGTGGGGATGGCCTTGACCCGGGTGAGGCCCGCGTTGTCGACCCAGGTGAGGGCGATGCCGCGGACGCCTTCGGCGGTCAGCCGCGCGGCCTCCTGCCGCGCCACGGAGGCGGTGCGTTCGCGTTCCGGTACGTCCATGGGCAGCTCCTCGGCGGGCTGGGCGGTGACCCGGGGACCGTGCGCTCCGTACGACGTGCTCCGTACGACCGGGCCCGCACACACGGGACCCGCACGCCTTTCTGTATCACAGATGCCGTACGGATCCGGGCGGTGCGCGCCCGCGCGGGCGGCCTGTCGGCCGGGCCGGCCGGGGCGGGTCAGGCGTGCGGGCCCGCGGAGACCGGACCGGTCGTCAGCCGCGGGACACCGCCGAGGACGGAGGCTGTCCGCTCGGCCTGCTCGCCCAGCTCCCGGCGGTGCGCGGCCGACAGCGGCCCCAGCGGTTCGACGGTGATGTCGATCCGCCGGCCGGAGCGCCGCTGGTGCCAGACCCCGGCGGCGAGCCCGTCCACGAGCAGCACCGGGAAGTTCCCGGCCTGCCCCCTCGCCAGGGCGCGTCCGGCGGCGCGGCCGGGGAAGGCCCGGGCTCGCGGATGGCTGCCCACGGTGTACGCGTCGAAGTACGGCAGCAGGCGGACACCGCGCGGCGGGTCACCGGGCAGCGCGGTGTCACCGGCCGTCACCCAGGCGCGTTCCCCGCAGAACTCGACCGGCTCCACCGCCCCGGACGCGGCGAGCGTGCCGAACAGGTCCGCGGCCCAGCCGGGCGGAACCGCCGTCCAGCGCGCGAAGTGCCCCGGGGTGGCGGGCCCGTAGGCGTGCAGATAGCGGCTGACGACCCGGGCCAGGGAGTCGGCCGGCGCGGCCGGGCGGAACCCCGGGAGCCACCGCTGCGGGCTGGTGTAGGTGACCTTGCGGCCCCGGTTCGGGCCGAAACACAGCGCCCCGCGGTGCGCGGCGGTGTGCAGGGCCTGCCGCCAGCGCGGCCACATGCCCTGGAAGGCCGGCATGACGAGGTCGCCGGCCCACGGCCCGGCCGCGGCGACGACCGCCTCGGTCAGCTCGTCGGCGGTCAGTTCCGCGTCGCGCAGCGCGTCCGCCACCGCCGCGACGACCGCGTCGGTCTGGCCCGGTGTCAGCCGGGCCCCGGGGGAGAGGGCGTTGCGGCCCGTCGGCAGCGCGGTCAGCGCGCCCGTCCAGAGCGGGAGTTCCGCGGCGGGAAGGAGATGCACGGTGCCGCGCGGCCCGAACGTCTTCACCAGGCTGCGCTCCTCCCAGAGCGCCGTCCTGACCGCGTCCCGGGTCACCCCGTCGAGCCGCAGCCCCAGGGAGAGTTCGGCGGCGGACATCACCTGCGCGTGGGCGCCGCACAGGACGCCCGCGCAGTCGGCCGGGCCGGAGTCCCGCAGTGGTCCGGCCAGTCCGTGCCGGGCCAGCCTGCGGGCGAGCACCCCGTCCCAGGGGAGCCGGGGCGGGGCGGGCGCCCCGGCCGTGACCGGGTCGCGGCCCGCGGACGGACTGTGGCTCATGGCGGTTCTCCTCGGCTCTCCTCGGCGCGGACGGCGGGCCGGGGAACGCGGACGAGCGCGGCCCCTGCCGGACGCCTCCGACCGTAGGAGGCCTCGCGGTCAGCTTCTGTCCGCAAGGGGGGCGTCGGAGCCGCGGACCGGCGGACTGTGTCCGGCGGGCTGTGTCCGGAGGACGGTCTGCACGGACGGGACCGGTGGGATCCCGCGGACGGGACCCGCGGACCCGGACACGCAGCCGCGGACCCGGACACGCAGCCGCGGGCCGGGACCCGCGGGCCGGGGCCGGTGGCCCGGGCAGCCGGCCGCCCCCGCCCGTCACCAGCCGCCGGCTCAGCCCTTCTTGCGGGCGACACCACTCCAGTAGTACGCCGCCTTCGGGTCCGTCGGCGTCTCCTCCGGGCGCCAGCCCATGACCGGCACGACTCCCGGCTCCACCAGCTCCCAGCCGCCGAAGAACTCCTCGACCTGCGCCTTGTTCCGGGGCACCAGCGTCATCTGGCCGCGGCCCGCCGCTTCGACGACCTCGGCCATCGCCTGCGGGTCGAAATCCGCCGTCGGGTGGGTGATGGCCACGTGACTGCCCGGCGGCAGGGCGTCCAGCAGCGTGGACACCTTCGCCCAGGGACGGTCGTGGTCGCTCAGCAGCATGAGCACCGCCACCAGCAGGAGCCCGACCGGCCGGTCGAGGTCCAGATGCCCGGTGAGCTCGGGGTCCGCCAGCAGCTTCTCCGGCTCCTTCATGTCCGCCTGGACGTAGCGCGTCCGGCCGTCGGCCGTGTTCTCCGTCAGCGCCTTGGTGTGGGCGTGCACGATCGGGTCGTTGTCGACGCACACGATGCGGCTGTCGGGGGCGACGATCTGCGTCACGGAGTGCGTGTCGCCCGCCGCCGGGACGCCGGTGCCGATGTCGAGGAACTGGCGGATGCCCGCCTCCTCGGCCATCATCCGGACCGCGCGGCCGAGGAACCTCCGGTTCTCCCGTGCCATGGTCTTGATGCTCGGGATCGCCTGCTCGAACGCCTTGCCGAGTTCCCGGTCGGCCTCGAAGTTGCTGCTGCCCCCGAGCCAGTAGTCGTACATCCGGGCGGAGTGGGGCACGCTGGTGTCGATACCCGACAGCGCAGCGTTCTGATCCTGAGTCATGGCACCTGCTTCGTCCTGGAAGTGAACGGTCGTTCTTGTGCTCGGCAGCCGAGCGTAGCGGTCCGGCCCCCGGCCGCGCTGGCCGGTCGGCCCAGATGCCCGCGGCTAGATGAGTCCCTGGGCCAGCATGGCCTCCGCGACGATCTCGAAGCCCGCGATGTTGGCGCCCACGACGTAGTTGCCGGGGCGCCCGTAGCGCTCCGCCGTGGTGTGGCAGGAGTCGTGGATGTGCTTCATGATCTCGGCCAGCCGGTCCTCGGTGTGGCCGAAGGACCAGGAGTCGCGCGAGGCGTTCTGCTGCATCTCCAGCGCGCTGGTGGCGACGCCGCCCGCGTTGGCGGCCTTGCCCGGGGCGAACGCCACCTTGGCGTCCTGGAGCACCCGGACCGCTTCCGGCGTGGTCGGCATGTTGGCGCCCTCCGCGACGGCGCGCACCCCGTTGCGGACCAGCGTGGCCGCGTCGGCGGCGGTGAGCTCGTTCTGCGTGGCGCAGGGCAGCGCCACGTCGCACGGCACCTCCCAGACGCTGGAGCCGCTGACGAAGCGGGCGCCGCCGCCGCGACGCTCCGCGTACTCCGAGACCCGTCCCCGCCCGGCCTCCTTGATCTCCTTCAGCAGGCCGAGGTCGATGCCCTGCTCGTCGACGACGTAACCGTCCGAGTCCGAGCAGGTGACGACGGTCGCGCCGAGCTGCTGGGCCTTCTGGGTGGCGTAGATCGCGACGTTGCCGGAACCGGAGACGGCGACGCGCTGGCCGGCGAGGTCGAGGCCGCGGGCCCGGAGCATCTCCGCGGTGAACATCACGCAGCCGTAGCCGGTGGCCTCCGTACGGGCGTGCGCGCCGCCCCAGCCCAGGCCCTTGCCGGTGAGGACACCGGACTCGTAGCGGTTGGTGATCCGCTTGTACTGCCCGAACAGATAGCCGATCTCGCGTCCGCCGACGCCGATGTCACCGGCCGGGACGTCCGTGTACTCGCCCAGATGCCGGTACAGCTCCGTCATGAACGACTGGCAGAACCGCATGACCTCGGCGTCCGAGCGGCCCTTCGGGTCGAAGTCGCTGCCGCCCTTGCCGCCGCCGATCGGCATGCCGGTGAGCGCGTTCTTGAAGATCTGCTCGAAGCCGAGGAACTTCACGATGCCGAGGTTGACCGAGGGGTGGAAGCGCAGTCCGCCCTTGTACGGGCCCAGGGAGCTGTTGAACTCGACCCGGAAGCCCCGGTTGACGTGGACCTCGCCCGAGTCGTCCGCCCACGGCACCCGGAAGATGAGCTGCCGCTCGGGCTCGCAGATCCGTTCGATGAGCTTCGCGTCGACGAACTCCGGCCGGCGGGTGAGCACCGGGCCCAGGGTCTCCAGGACCTCCCGGACCGCCTGGTGGAACTCCGACTCACCGGGGTTCCGCCGCAGGACCGCCGCGTAGAGCGGCTCGATCACACGCTGCTGCGCGGCGTCGGGGTGGGACGGTGCGGGGGTGACCGACTCCATCAATATGGCTCCTCAGAACGTACGGGGCGTGCGGACGGCCGTCCCTGACATGCACGCCTCGCCGTTGAAGCGCTATCGGCGATCACCCGTACAGGCGATCGAGACGGTCGCTGGCAGATTATCCCGCCCCCGGTGCCCCGGCCGAAGCCCCCGGAGCGCCGCCCGCGGAGCGGGACTGCTGTTCACTGGGGTGGTGGACTGTGTCTTCTGTGCGATCGCGGCGGACGAACTGCCGAGCCACCGGGTCCTGGCCGACGATACGGCAGTCGCCTTCCTGGACCGCCGCCCCCTGTTCCCGGGGCATGTGCTGGTGGTCCCGAGACGGCATGCCGAAACCCTCACCGACCTGCCGGAGGACGAGGTGGGGGCGTTCTTCTCGCGGGTACGGCGTGTCACCGCGGCGGTCGAACGCGGGACGGGCGCCGCCGGCTCGTTCGTCGCGGCGAACAACCGGGTCAGCCAGTCGGTGCCGCACCTGCACTTCCATGTCGTGCCGCGCAACCGGAAGGACGGGCTGCGCGGCTTCTTCTGGCCCCGGCAGCACTACGCGGACGAGGCCGAGGCCGCCCGGGTCGCCGCCCGGCTGAGGGCGGAACTCGACGGCCGGTGAGGGCGGCCGTCCGCTGGGTACCCGCCGCGCATGCCCCGATCGTTCTCCGTACCGCCGGGCGCCCGCGACCCCTCCGTGGCGGTTCTCGTGGAGCTGGAGCGGAACGCCCTGGAGGGCGGGCACCTCAAGTGCTGGGAACGCTTCGCCGAAGCGGCCGCCGCACTGGAAGCGGACGGTCCCCGCCCGGACCTGACCGTGTACGTCCTCGGCCCGCGGCAGCGCGTCGAACCGCTGTCGGACAACGTCCGCTTCGTGACCCTGCGCCCGGTCGCCGGCACGGCCCCGCTGGACCGCTGGCTCGGCCCGGTCGACACCTCCGACCTCGCGCCGCACCATCCGCGGCTGGCCGCGCTGCTGCCCCGGCACGACGTCTGGCACCTCACGCACAGTTTCGCGTTCGCGACGACCGCCGTACGGCTGGCCCGGCGCGCCGGGCACACCGCGCCCGCCGCCGAGGTGCCCGGACTGGTGGGCTCCGTGCACACCGACGTGCCCGCGCTGACCGAGGCGTACGTACGCCGGCTGGCCGCCCGCTGGGGTGTCCGGCCGCCGGCCGCGCTGTCCCCGGAACAGGCCGCCGCAGCGCTGCTGCGGCACCGGCGGGACCGGCTGCTGCGGGCCTGCGACCGGGTGCTGGTCTCCACGCCGGGGGAGCGGGCCGAGATCGGAGCCCTGCTGGGGCCCGGCCGGGTGTCGCTGCTGGGGCGCGGCATCGATCACCGGCGGTTCCGGCCCGACCCGGCAGCCCGCGCCGAAGTCGAACGGGCGTACGGAGTTCCGGCCGGTGTCACCGCCGTGCTCTTCGCCGGGCGGGCCGACGCCTCGAAGCGGGTGCTGGTGCTCGCCGAGGCGGTCCGCCTGCTCCGGGCGGCGGGCCGCCCCGTGCATCTCGTGGTCGCGGGGACCGGGCCGGACACCGGCCGGATCGCGTCCCTGCTCGGCGACGGCGTCACGCTGCTGGGGACGCTGCCCCAGGAGCGGCTGGCGCGGGTGTACGCCGGCTGCGACCTGCTGGCCTTCCCGTCCCGGTCGGAGACCGCGGGCAACGTCGTCGCCGAGGCGATGGCCTGTGGCCTGCCGGTCGTGCTGCCCGCCGGTGCCCGGACGGCCCGGTGGCTGGCGGCGCCGGGCGCGGACGGCCTGCTGGTGCGGGACGACGACGCGGCGGGCTGGGCCTCGGCCGTGGGCAGGCTCGCGGCCGAACCGGACACACGGGCGGAGATGGCACTCCGGGCGGCCCGCACGGCGCGTCTCCACCACCGCTCCTGGGAACGGGTGCTGCGGGAGGACGTCCTTCCGCACTGGTACGCGGTGACCCCGGAACGCCGCCGCGCGACGCGCAGCGCGGCCTGACCGCACCGGGACTGCGTGGGACCGGACTGCGCGGGACCGGGCCACGCGGGACCGGACCGCGCGTGACCGGACCGCGCGTGACCGGACCACGCGCGCCCCCGTGCGGGGAGCGCCGGGAATGCCGTGCGTGCCGGTTCTGTCAGCTCCCCGGCCCTCCGGCCGCGTCCCCCCGGTGCAGGGCCCTCAGCAGCGGCGAGGTGTCGAGCAGCACGATGCCCGCCAGCAGCAGCAGCACCCCGGCCGCGGCCACGGCTCCCGCGGGCCAGCCCGTGCGGATCGTCTCGCCGAACAGCGCCACCCCGATCATGATGGCCACCGCCGGCTCCGCCGCGTCGAGCACCGGCATGCTCGCGGACAGCGGCCCCGCCTGGAAGGCGCTCTGGATCAGCAGCAGCCCGCCGATGCTGGCGGCCACCAGCAGATACGTCTGCCAGGCGCCGAACAGTACGGCCGGGCCGTCACCGAACCGGTCCACCGTGGAGTCCAGCAGCACGGACTGCGTGCCCATCACGGTGCCGCCGGCCAGCGCGATCAGCGAGGCCTTGACCGTCCCGCGGAAACGCCGGGCGGCCAGCAGCGCCGCGCACGCCGCCCCGCCGGCGGCGGTCAGTGTGACCAGCCACTCGCCGGGGGAGGCCACCGGTGTGCCGCCGCGCGGCCGGGCGGCCACCAGCGCGGCCGCCAGCCCTCCGCTCACCGCCAGCGTGCCCAGCCACTCCCGGCGCCGCAGCGGCATCCGGTGCAGCAGCGCGGACAGCGGGATCGCGAAGACCAGCTCGCTGACGATCAGCGGCTGCACCAGGCTGAGCGGCGCGCGGGCGAGCGCGAGGGCCTGCCAGCCGTACGCCAGCACGGCCAGGGAGATGCCGGAGAGCCACAGCGGCTGCCGGGCCAGGTCGAGGAGGAGGCGCGGGGTGAGGAACTCGTCGGCCGGCCGGGTGCTGGCCGCACGCTGCTGGAGCACCCCCGCGAACGCGAAGCACACCCCGGCGGCCAGCGAGGCGAGGACGGCCGTCAGCACGCCGGGCGCTCCCGCGTCATCCGAACCTGGCGGCCAGCCGGTCGTAGAGCCCGGGCGCGGCCCCCCGGATCCGGGCCGGCACGCTCAGCCAGCCCGGTACGTACACCTCGCGCCGCCCGCGCGCGAGGGCCCGGCAGACGGCGTCCGCCACCCGTTCCGGCGGCACGGCCCGCGGGAACGAGCGCCGGTACGGCGTGCCGCGCCGGTCGAAGAACGGCGTGTCGACGGCGCCGGGCAGCACCACCGACACCGCCACACCGTCGCCCCGGACCTCCTGCCGCAGCGCGTCGGCGAACGTCCGCACCGCGCCCTTCGTGGCCGAGTACACGGCCTCCCCGCGGACGCCGACTGCCCCGGCGACCGAGGCCACCAGCACCACGTGGCCGCCGCCCCGGCGCACCATCCCCGGCAGCAGGGCGTGCACCAGGCGCAGCGTCGAGGTGAGGTTGACGGTCACCAGGTGGTCGAGGTCCGCCGCCGGCATGACGTCGAAGCGGCCGGCCCAGCCGAGTCCCGCGCCCGCGACGAGCACGTCCACCCGGCCCGCCCGTCCGACGGCCCGGCGGGCCAGATCCCGGCAGCCCTCGGCGGTGGCGAGGTCGGCGGGCAGCGCCGTGCCGCCGGTCGACGCCGCGACCGCGGCCAGACGTGCCTCGTCCCGGCCGCTGAGCAGCACCGCCCGCCCGCCGTCCGCGGCCAGCCGTTCGGCGACGGCCGTGCCGATGCCCGAGGACGCCCCTGTCACCAGGGCGACCGGGAGATCCGGCGGCGTGGCCGGGCCGCCCTCGGGGGCGGCCGGGGACGGCGGCGCGGGATCCTCGGTGGTGCGTTGCCTCAGCGGCATGGCGGCGGGTCCTCCTGGTCCGTAGGGCCGTGCGGACGCCGTGGTCCGCGCGGCACCGGCTTGGACATACGTGACAAACGCACCTTAAGTCAGACCTGCCGGACCGCCGGGGAACCGCGCCCCGCGCGGCCGGACCTCCTGCCGGCCGCCCGCTGTACGGCCGCCCGCTGTACGGCCACCCGGCCAACGGCCACCCGGCCAACGGTCACCGCTCTGCGGTGGCACCGCCCCACGCCGGGGCCACCGTCCCGCGAGGACCGTCCCGCGAGGACCGTCCCGCGAGGACCGCCCCGCCAGGACCGTCCCGCGGTCGGTGCCGGGTGTGCCGCGGGCGGGCTCACG
>NZ_WHPN01000260.1 GCF_009735685.1 Streptomyces lycii
GCGAGCGGGGCGGTTCCTGGCTGCCGCCGGACGGCAGCGGTGACGCCGAGGCACGGGCCCGGGCGCTGCTCGTACCGGTGGCGGAGCCGCGGCCCGAGCCCGCTCCGGACGCCGTGGCGCCCGTGCTCCCCGGGCGGCCCGATCCGCAGCGGCCGCAGGTCCGCCGGGAGGAGCCGCTCACCGAGGAGACCGGCCCGCCCTGCCCGTGGTGCGCCACCGGCAACCGTCCCGACCGGCACTTCTGCCGCCGGTGCGCGATGTCCCTGAACGACCGCCCGGGCGGCGGGCGCGTCCGGCTGCCGTGGTGGCGGCGGCTGTTCTCCGGCCGCAAGGAGGCACCGTGGGCGGGCGAGCGGCCGCGGCTGCGCAGGGGCCTCGGCTGGATCCTGCCGCTGATCGGCTGGGGTCTGCTCGCCGCGCTGATCGTCTACGCGGTGGTCCAGGCGCCGACGGCGATCCAGGCGGTGAAGGACCACTTCGCCAAGCGGGCACCGCTCGAGCCGACCTCGTTCGCGGCTTCCCGGTCCTTCCCCGGGCACAAGCCGGAGCTGGCGTTCGACAAGCTCAGCAACACCTACTGGGGCCCGGGGGTGCGCGGCGCCGGGGAGGGCGAGTGGATCGAGGCCCGCTTCGACTCGCCGGTCAACCACCTGGACGTGCTGATCACCCCCGGTGTGTCCAAGCGCGCGGACAAGCTCTCCGAGAGCGCCCGGCCCCGGGTGCTGGAGGTGGAGATCACCAAGGCGGACGGCAAGAAGGAGACCCGCGAGATCACGCTCGACCAGGGCATCCAGGGCAGCGCCCAGCGCCGCTCCTTCCGGGTCCGGGACGTGCGCACGGTACGGATGACCATCCGCTCCTCGTACGGGGCCGCCGAGGACAAGCAGGTGGCGATCGCCGAGATCGAGTTCTTCGGGCCTTCGACGCGCTCGTACTGACGGATGCGGGACGCGGAGGGGTCCGGGCTGCCAGGATTCACCCGGGCGGCGGGAACCGTCCGGGTCCCGCACCCGTTGCACCACTGGGCAAAGAAATCGTCAAAGGCGCTGCCCGCGCCGGATTGAGCAGGGGATCTCCATGGGTGTCAGCCTCTCCAAGGGCGGAAATGTCTCACTGAGCAAGGAGGCGCCGGGTCTCACCGCGGTCACCGTCGGGCTGGGCTGGGACGTCCGTACGACCACGGGGACCGACTTCGACCTGGACGCGAGCGCGCTGCTCGTCGACGGCGGCGGGAAGGTCCTCTCGGACGGGCACTTCGTCTTCTTCAACAACCTCAAGAGCCCCGAGGGCGCCGTCGAGCACACCGGCGACAACCTCACGGGTGAGGGCGAGGGCGACGACGAGCAGATCAAGGTGTCGCTGACCACGGTCCCGGCCGAGGTCGACAAGATCGTCTTCCCGGTCTCGATCCACGAGGCCGAGAGCCGCCAGCAGAGCTTCGGCCAGGTGCGCAACGCCTTCATCCGCGTGGTGAACCAGGCCGACAACAACGAGCTGGCCCGCTACGACCTGACCGAGGACGCCTCGACCGAGACCGCCATGGTCTTCGGCGAGCTGTACCGGCACGGCGCCGAGTGGAAGTTCCGCGCGGTCGGCCAGGGCTACGCCTCCGGTCTGCGCGGCATCGCGCAGGACTTCGGCGTCAACGTCTGAGGCACCACAGCGCCGAGGCAGCGCGGCGTCCGAGGCACCGCGGCGTCCGAGGCAGCGCGGCCACTGGGCAGCGTGGCCGCCGGGGCACCGCGGCGCCCGGGCCGACGTGGCGGACACCGCGATCGCAGCAGCGAGCGAGGGCGGGCACCGGGACTTCCCGGGCGCCCGCCCTCGCCGCTGTCCCAACGCAACGGGCGTTCGCCCCACGGGCGTACGGCGCTCCCCGGGCGTACGGCAGCCCTCAGCGGCGCACGGCGCGGTCCCCGGGGCCTGGCGCGGGCGGACCCGCGGGCGTACGCCTCTGCGGCGCACGGCGGTCCCGGGGACGGCACTCGGCGCACCCGGGACGTACGGCAGCCTCAGCGGCGTACCGCCGTCCCAGGGGCGTACGCGCTCACGGGCGTACGCCGGAGGAGCCGCCCGGCGGCCGGCCCAGTCTCATGGCCACCGTCACGACCGCACCGACCGGACCGGCCGCGATCTCCAGCCGGTCCGCCAACTGCCGGGTCAGCCACAACCCCCGGCCGCCCTCCCCGCCGAACAGCCCGGGCGGCTCCGGCGGTATCACGTCCTCGGTGAAGCCCGGTCCGCTGTCGCTGACCCGGCACCGCAGGACACCGTCGTCGAGGTGGACGACGAGCCGGCCGGCGCCGCCGCCGTGCTCCACGGCGTTGCAGGCGACCTCGTGGACGGCCAGGACGAAATCGCCGCGCCGCGGCTCCTCCAGTCCGGCCTCCGCGGCGCACTCCCCGATCCGCAGCCGGAGTTTCGGCACGTCCTCGGCGACGAAGAGCAGCTCCAGCAGTTGTTCGCACGCGGACTCGTCCGTATCGACACTCATGGACTCACCACCTCGACCTCCATCACAACCAACCGCCGGACACCGGCCGCGCCGTGCGCATCGGGGGAGGCGCCGCCGGGTGAGAGGAATGAGCGGCCGGGCCGCGGCCGGGCGGAGCCGCCCGGCGGGGAGAGGAGAGCACTCGGGTCCGTCACGGCAGGCATGTGCTCCGACCACCCCATCGTGTCCGCTCGGCCGGGCTCCCGACAGCTCGGGAACCGGATGACGATGCCCGGAAGACGCTACTCCCTGTCATCGACAACCACCAGGCGTAACCGCAATTGCGCCTGTGGTCACCGATCTTGAGCGGGAGAACCCCGAAGTCGACCGGAAGCGTCGTTGTAGTGTCCGCATCCAGGCATCAGCACGCGTATCACCTGCATATACCGTCATCACACGGGGAGGAATCGATCATGAGCATCGTCAGTTGGATCATCCTGGGCCTGATCGCCGGAGTCGTGGCCAAGGTCCTGCTGCCGGGACGCGACCCGGGCGGGCTGGTCGGGACCACCCTCATCGGCGTGGCCGGGGCGTTCATCGGCGGCTGGCTGTCCGCGAAGTTCCTGGACAAGCCGATCACCCAGGACTTCTACGACCCCGCGCTGTGGGTGGCCGCCGTGGCGGGCTCCCTGGTGCTCCTGATCGGCTACCGGCTGCTGTTCGGCCACTCCCGCGAACGCCACTGACCCGCGGGCCGGGTTCCCGCCCGGGGGCGGATGCGGCAGCCGCCGCGCCCGCCCGCGGCCGCCCGGAGCCACGCCCCGGGACACCGGCCGCGGGCGGCCCCCCGCAGTCGTACGGCCCTGGCGCCGGTCCGTTTCCGGACCCCGGCACCAGGGCCGCCCCCGTTTCCCCCGTGCTCCCCCGTGGCACTCATCATGGCGGCTGGACCCTCTCGCGCACATTGCCGTACCCCGGCAACCTTTACCGTCTCTCGATGCCGGGGGGATACTGCACTCCGGGCCCCGGGAACCAGCTCCGGCGCCCGCGAGCACCGTGAGAGGGACCCGTGACCCAGCAGCAGACCGAACAGGCCCAGGACGACGACTACCTGGAGGGATACGCCGACATCCTGGCCGAGGTCTCGGTGACGGGCCGCCGGCTGACCCGCGACGAGCTGGAGGCCCGCCGGCTCCTCGGCGAGCGGGCGGCCGAACACGCCCACGGGCTGCGCCGGCTGGTCGCCGCGCATCTCGGCGCGACCCGCCGCGCCTGGCCCGCGCTGCCCGGCACGGCCTCGGCCGCGACCACCCGCGAGCTGCGCGCCGTCGCGGACAGCGTGCTGGCCGCCGTCGAACAGTCCGTCGACGCGGTCGCCGAGGGCTACGAGCGGGCCCAGCGGCTGGCGGTGCGCCAGGAGGAGGCGGCCCGCCGGGAGTTCATCGACGACCTGCTCTACGGGCGCAGCGACCTCGGGCGGCTCGCGGAGCGGGCCGAGCGCCTCGGGCTGCGGCTGGCGCACGAGCATCTCGTGGCGGTGGCCGACGGCCCCGAGTCGTACGACGAGACGCATCCGGTGGCGCGTCAGGTGGAGTCCGCGCTGATCGCGCGGTTCGGTGACCGGCGGATCCTGCTGACCACCAAGGACGGCCGGATCGTGTGCGTCGCGCCGGGCAACCAGGAGGACGTCGTACGGCACTTCGCCAAGCACGCGCACGCCGCCACCGACGGCGGCAAGGTGGCGGTCGGCCGCACGCACAGCGGCCCCGGCGGCGTCGTGCACTCCTACGAGGAGGCGCTCAGCGCGCTGGACCTGGCGGAGCGGATGGAGCTGGAAGGGCCCATGCTGCGGGCGGCGGACCTGCTGGTGTTCCCCGTGCTGACCCGGGACCGGCAGGCCATGGCGGATCTGGTGATCTCCACGCTGGGCCCGCTGGAGCGGGCACGGGGCGGCGCCGAGCCGCTGCTGCGCACCCTGTCGGTGTACTTCGACGCGGGATGTGTGGCGGCGGAGACGGCCCGGCGGCTGTCGCTGAGCGTGCGGGCGCTGACGTACCGGCTGGCACGGATCCACGAGCTGACCGGCTCCGACCCGGCCGACCCGATGCACCGCTACGCCCTCCAGACCGCGGTGATCGGCGCCCGGCTGCTGGACTGGCCGGCCCGGGAGCTGTAGGCCCGGACCGGCCGCCGCGGGTCAGGACACGACGTCCTTGTTGCGGAAGTGCCGGAAGGCCAGCGCGAAGAGCACGAGCGCGTACGCCACCGAGACGGCGCTCCCCTTGATCATCCCACCCCATTCCAGCTGTGGCTGGAGCGCGTCGATCCAGGCGAACTGCCAGTGCGCGGGCAGGAAGTCGCGCCAGCCGCCGAGGGCCGTCACCTCGTCGAGGACGTTGCCGATGATCGTCAGCCCCACCGCGCCGCCGACCGCGCCGAGCGGCGCGTCGGTGACGGTGGACAGCCAGAACGCGAGTCCGGCGGTGACGAGCTGGCCGACGAAGATGTAACAGACGGCGATCGCGATCCGGCCCGCGGCCGTGCCGGCCTCCAGGGAGCCTCCGGTCGGGAGCTGGAGCCCGTCCCAGCCGTAAGCCACCGTGCCCGCGATCAGCCCGACCAGCGGCAGCAGCACCATGGCGACGATGCTGAAGAGCAGCGCCACGGTGAGCTTGGCGGCCAGCAGCCGCATCCGCGGCACCGGCGAGGCCAGCAGATAGCGCAGTGACGACCAGCTCGCCTCGGAGGCGACGGTGTCCCCGCTGAACAGCGCGACGGGCACCACCAGCAGGAAGCCCGCGGAGACGAAGAGGCAGGCGACGGCGAAGTTCACGCCGGAGACCGTGGCCGTGTCGATCAGCGAGATCCGGCCGCTGCCCTCCTCGTCCTCGCCGCCGCCGATCGCGAAGGCCGCGATCAGCACGAACGGCAGCAGGGCGAGCACGCCGAAGACCACCATGGTGCGCCGGCGGCGCAGCTGACGCATGGCCTCCACCCGCAGCGGCAGGGTGCGTCCGGCCCGGTAGCCGGGGGCGGAGGCGGGCGCCGGGGCCCGCTCGGCGAGGGCGGTGGCACCGGCCGCGCCGGTCTCCGCCGCGGGGCGGCCGGGTGTGGCCGGCCGGTCCGGTCCGTCCAGTCCGCCCGGTCCGGTCGGTGCGGTCATCGGTCGCCTCCGATCAGGGTCAGGAACGCGTCTTCGAGGCGCCGGTGCGGACCGGCCCGTTCGACCGGGATCTCCAGCCGGACGAGTTCGGCGAGGAGCTGTGCCGCGGTCGTGCCGCCGAGCCGTACGAGCAGGCCCTCGTCCACGGCGACGGCGGAGACGACGCCGTCCAGGGCGGCCACCTTCTCGGCGGCGGCGTCGGACGGCGGTCCGCCGGCCACCCCGACGAGCAGGGTGTCGCCGTTGCCGGTGATGTCGGCGACCGGCCCGGCGCTGACGAGCCGCCCGCGGTCCATCACGACCAGATGCGTGCAGGTCTGCTCGACCTCGGCCAGCAGATGGCTGGAAACGATCACGGTGCGTCCGGCGGCCGCGTAGCGGACCATGACGTCGCGCATCTCGCGGATCTGCGGCGGGTCCAGCCCGTTGGTCGGCTCGTCGAGGATCAGCAGGTCCGGCAGGCCGAGCATGGCCTGCGCGATGGCCAGCCGCTGCCGCATGCCCTGCGAGTACGTCCGTACGGCGCGCTCCAGGGCGTCACCGAGCCCGGCGATCTCCAGCGCCTCCCGGGCGTGCGCGTCGGCGGCGGGACGGCCGGTGGCCTGCCAGTACAGGTCGAGGTTGGCCCGGCCGGAGAGGTGCGGCAGGAAGCCGGCGCCCTCGACGAACGAGCCGACCCGGGACAGCACGGGGGCGCCCGGCCGGATGGCGTGGCCGAAGACCCGGATCTCGCCCTCGTCGGGCCGGATGAGGCCCATCAGCATCCGCAGCGTGGTCGTCTTGCCCGCGCCGTTGGGGCCGAGCAGCCCCAGCACCTGGCCGGCCTCGACGCGGAAGGACAGGTCCTTGACGGCGTACCGGTCGGCGGACTTGGCGTACCGCTTGCTGAGCCCGGTGATCCGGAGCGGCACCCCGGCCAGCTCCGGGTCGGGGGCCGGTGTCGCGATCCTGCGGCGTCCGAGGAGCAGCAGCGCCGCGGCGACGGCGGCGGCACCGAGCGGCAGCCCCCAGACCCAGGACGGGAGCGGGGTGGCGGCGGTGCGGACCGCGGGAGCGGTGGGCACGGTGAGCCCGTCGCCCGCGAGGGACACCTGGTACTCGGCGGGCTCGGCCGGGGAGGCGTACCCCATGTCTGTGGCCGACAGCACCAGCCGCATCCGGTGCCCGGCCTCGAAGGTGTGGTCCACGGCGGGCAGCGTGATCTCGGCGGTGCGGCCCCGGTCGTCACCGGTGCCGTTGATCCGCACCGGGGTGACGAGCTGGGAGGGCAGCGACTGGCGGCCGTCCGGGCCCACGTCGTACACCTTGGCGAAGAGCACCGTGTCGTCGCTGTCGGAGTCGACATGGATCCGGGCGGTGGGCGAGCCGGTGACCCGGACCTCGGACGCCAGCCGTGCCGAGTCGAAGGTCGCGGTCTGGCCGGGGAAGTCCAGCGCCACTCCGGCGCCGAACGTCGCCAGCTGGGACATGCTGCCCAGGCCCGGGACGGAGGAGACGGCGGCGGGGGTGCCGCCCGCCGGATTGGCGACGGTCTGCTCGCGGCCGGTGAGCCGCACCCCGGTGCTCTCGGCGCCGCCGATGCCCGGGTAGCTGTCGCCGGTCGCGCCGCGCAGCTGGGCGCGGCCGTTGGTGGAGTCGATGCCGCCGGTGCGGCTGACGCGGAAGGCCGGGCCGGTGTCGGTCTCCTTCTCGCCCTTCAGATGGCGGTCGAACCAGTCGGTGACCCGCTGCCGGACCCGCTCGGTCTCCTGGTCACCCCCGTCGTGGCCGCCCGCGAGCCAGTCCACGGAGACCGGAGCGCCGTTGGCCCGGATCTTCTTCGCCATGGCGTCGGCGTGCGAGAGCGGGAAGAGGGAGTCGGTCTGCCCGCCGAGGACCAGCGTGGGGACGTCGATCTCGTCCCCGACGGCGACGGGGCTGCGCTCCCGCAGCAGCTTCTCGGCCTCGGCGTCCGGCTTCCCGGCGACGGCCACCCGCTCGTACATCTCGCACAGCTGCTTCTCGAACCGGCCGCAGTCGCGGTCGGGGGCGGGCACGGGCGGCGGCGGGGTGCCGGCGGCGGCGCCGTCCCCGGTGCCCTGCTGCTGCCCGTCGCCCGTGCCGCCGCCGGAGCCCCCGGCGCCGCCGGTCCCGCCCTCGGGGGCGTCCTCGGAGCCCGGTCCCATCTGGGTGGGGAGCGGTGTCGAGCCGGTGGTGAAGAAGATCCCGGCCCAGAGCTTCTTGAACACCCCGTTCGGGAAGAGCGCCTCGGAGAGGTCCCAGTAGGTGTTCTGCGGGGCGATCGCGTCGACCCGCTTGTCGTTGCCCGCCGCGAGCAGCGAGATCGCGCCGCCGTACGAGGCCCCGGCGACGCCGACGCGCGGGTCGCCGTCGGCGTCGAGCCGCACCTCGGGCCGCTGCGCGAGCCAGTCGATCAGCCGCCCGACGTCGGCGACCTCGTTCTCGGTGTCGTTGAGCCCGATCCGCCCGGAGGACTTCCCGAAGCCCCGGGCCGACCAGGTCATGACGGCGTAGCCGTCCCGCGCCATGCTCTCGGCGTGCTGCTTCAGATCGGCCTTGCTGCCGCCGAAGCCGTGCCCGAGCAGCACGGCGGGACGGCGCTCGTCCGCGGGCCCGGCGGTGTAGAAGGAGGTGTCGATCCGCACCTTCTCGCCGCCACCGCCGCCCTCCCCGTCCCCGGGGGTCTCCGGCATCGACAGGAACCGGTCCTCACGGTGCACGGCGGCCGGGCTGTCGGCGACGGCGCTCCACGTACCGGCCCCGCCGGCGACGGCCAGCGCCGCCACCGCCGCGACCAGCCGCGTGCGCCGCGACCGCCACGCCCCGAACCGGGGCATTCGAAAATCCATGCTCAGAGCCTACGCAGCGAAAGGCACCGCACACCTTGTCCCCGGGACTGAACCGTGCGGCCTCCTCCGGCAGTACGCCCGCGGCCCGCCGTACCGCGGTCGCGGTACGGCGGGCCGCCGCGGAACGTGTCACATCTCACCGGCCGCCGGACCCGCGTCCAGCTCGAACCACACCTCCTTGCCCTCCGCCACGGGCAGCGCGCCCCAGCGGTCCGCGGTCTCGCCGAGCAGGAACAGCCCGCGGCCGGTCTCGGACAGGTGGTCCGGTTCCTTGGCCACGGGGAGGACTGGTTCCGGGTCGGTGACGGCCGCGCGGACGCCGTGCGGCAGATTCTGGAGGGTGAGCAGGCAGTCGGCGGTGGCCGTGTGCTTGTAGACGTTGCTGAAGAGTTCGGTGACGCACATGGCGGCCGGTCCGACCAGTTCCCCGCGCCCCCACTCCCGTAGCCGGGCGGCCACGGTGCGCCGGACACCGGCGAGTATCCGGGGATCCACGCGCAGCCGCTGCTCGTAGCGCTGCGAGGACTCATCCGCCATGGCAACCACGGCCTTTCCGCTGCTGGGACGCGCCGCGCGGGCAGCGCCGAGCGGGTCGGCGCTGCCGGGCGGCGGAAACACCCTGGATGCTGTCCCGGCACCCGTCGCCCAGGCAAGTTCTTCCACCGCACATCGCCGATAAGTGGCCTGTTCCGCCCCGCAGTTGTCGCGTGCCGGCCACCGGCGGCAGGGCCGTCCGCCCGTCCTCGACGCCCGCCGACGGCCCGGGGCCCGTTCCCCGCGCTGATCCACGTGCCCTTCCGCCGGTGAGCCGTGCCCTTGCGTCCCTTGTCGCCGAACCGCCCGGCCCCGTAGGCAGAGAGTGATCTCTTGCACGTCTCGCCCGGTGAGGTACGACCGATGGACACCGCCTTCGATTCCAAGCAGCCCGGCACCGCTCCGGCCCGGACGCCGGCCAGGGCTCCGGACCGGGGCGGCAGCGCCCCGCACGGCCTCCTCGCCGTGCAGCGGACCGCGGGGAACGCGGCCACCGTCGAGATGCTCCGCCGTGCGGGCAGCCGCCACCCCCTGGCCACGGCCTCCTCGCTGCCCGTGCAGCGCATGTACAACCCCGGCTACGGCGGCCACGGCGGCGGAGGCGCGGGATTCCCCCCGCAGGGGTTCGTCAAGGAGGAGTCTCCGGACGAGTACCTGACGCCCGAGGAGACCATGGCGCGGGTCGCGTCGCTGGTGGACAACCCTCCGATGGAGAACTACGGCGCGAGGCGGCAGGGCCGGGCGCACGGAGAGTTCTGGATGCGGTTCCCGCGCGACAAGTCGAACGAGGCGGCGGAGGAGACCCTGACGGAGACCAGTGCCCTGCTGTTCGACAGCATGAAGGGCGCCCAGGAGAAGGCCCGCGAGGACGAGCCGGACAAGACCGCGGAGGACGCCAACAACCGCGAGGTCCAGGGCATGCTGATCAACGACCGTCTGGTGTTCGCGACGAACTACAACTCGTCCGTCGACACCCTCGTGGAACGCGGCAGAAAGAAGAACAAGGGCGGGCAGCCCACGTTCCAGGAACTGCTGAGCATCCGCCAGAGCGACGAGGGGGCCACGCGGGGCCTGCGCGGTCACGAGGCCGAGAACCAGCGCGAGAAGCTGGCGAGCTTCCGCCGGAAGAACGCCGCGATCGTCGCCGGAGAGCGCGGCGAGGGCGAGCAGGGCCGGGGGGAGGACGCCACGGCCCTGGCACTGCGCGCCCGGCTGGGCGAACCGGTCATCGTCGTGAACATCGAGGACGAGAAGCTGCGCGAGTATCTGACGAGCCGCAAGTACGAAGGCCGGGTGTTCCTGCTCCGTTTCGCGGCACTGGACCCCAGGGCGAAGAAGACGGGCAAGAACAAGGGGCAGCCGACGGCGGAGGGGTCGGTGCACGCGGAACAGAAGCTGCTCCTGGCCCTGCAGTACGCCAACATCGTTCCTCACCAGGACGTCAAGGGGCCCATGTCCATCATGGGCAAATACCGCCCCTGCATGGGCTGCGCCGCGGCGCTGATGTACTACAAGAGGCGGCTGGAGTTCACGAACCTGAGCTTCGACGAGAACTACGGGCACTACTTCCAGGGCGCCGTGAACTCCCTCTACGATCATCAGCGGCACATCATGGACAAGCACTACCTGGAATACATCCGGCAGATGGTCATGGACGACATCACGAACACGCCGGCCATGATGAACGAGGCAGCTCCGCAGGAGGCCGTGCACCGCCGCGGCGGCCCGGCCCTCAGGGTGCCCGGCCGGTACGCGTCGCGACAGGCCGACGTGACGCCGCCCACCAGCGACGCCGAATTCGACGACGAGGGCCACTATCACCGGACCACGCGTCCGCTGAAGGACACGTGGACGGTGGAGACCGCCCATGTGGGGATCGGCCAGGGGTCGCAGACGCACAATGTGCCGCGCCGTAAGCACGAGCAGCTCAGCGAGGCACAGGCGGCCGAACTCAAGGCTCTCTGGAACGGCAGGAAGGGCATGCCGCCCACGAACGAAAGCCGCCAGCGGGCGATAGAACTCGCCTACGGGTACAAGAACTCCGAGAGAATGACCCTCAAGTATCTGGGCGGCATCATCGAGCTGGACGCCAACAGGCTCGGCGGCTATCTCACCCGCTACGAGAACGAGGGCCACTGGAAGCACACGCCGTCACGGTCCGGAAAGGTCGAAAACCAGCCGAAGAGTCACAAGAAGGGTGATCCAGCGAAGCAGTTCACCAAGGGCGGAAAGCTCGACGGCGAGGGCAAGAAGACTCTGAAGGCACTCATCCGAAGCCTCACCGGCCACCCTTGGTGTGACGCCTGGCAGCGCATTCACGACAATGAACTGCCCCAGGAGCTGAACCCCTCACAGATGCCCGACGAGCTGCTCATGAAGCTCGCCGAACTCCGCCGGCAGAAGGTGGACGTGCCGAGCATGTCCAAGTACATGCACACGGGCGAGAAGGGCGACAATCTGAGGAAGGCCATCACGCGCAAGGGCGAACCGCTGCTCGAGAAGCAGCTGGCTGCCGCGGCACAGGTGAAGACGGAGCCCGAGGACGTCGAAATGGGCGGGACGGCGAGTTATCCCACAGCGTCCACGTCCTACGCGGAGCCGTCCACGTCCTACGCGGAGCCCTCCGGGTCCTATGCGGCGCCGTCCGGGTCCTCGGCCCCCGGCTACCCGCAGGGCCGGACCGCCGACTACGGATACGGGTCGGGGGGCGGGGCCGACTACGGGTACGGATACGACGCGGGCGAAGGCAGCAGCAGTTCCGCATACCCGCCCGCGCCCGCCGAGGTTCCCGGCTTCACGCTCCACATCGACCCCGGAACGAACCAGCCGTACTACATCGACGAGGACACCGGCGGTCGGTACATCCGGGTCCACGGCCGTATGACCCGGATCCGCTTCTCCGACGACGTCGAGATGGAAGATGCCTGAGCCCGGTGAGGCGCCGGCCGAGCGGCCCGGGGACCGGTCGTCAGCGGGACG
Organism: Streptomyces lycii; assembly: GCF_009735685.1. Taxonomy (GTDB): domain Bacteria; phylum Actinomycetota; class Actinomycetes; order Streptomycetales; family Streptomycetaceae; genus Streptomyces; species Streptomyces lycii. The sequence goes on from NZ_WHPN01000260.1 coordinate 11,960, forward strand.
GATGACGTAAGGGCGCGAGGGCGCGACGGCGCGAGGGCGCGAGGGCGCGAGGGCGCCCCGCCGGAGTGGGCCCCGCCCGGCGCCCGGCCCCGCGCTTCCGGCGGCGGGCCGGGGCCGGGCCCCGCGACCCGCGGGAAACCCGGGAAACGCGGGAAACGCGGGAAACGCGGCCGGGGCCCGCCGGAGGCGCCGGTCCCCGTCAGTGGTTGCGCGGGAAGCCCAGGTCCACGCCCGCCGGGGCGTCGGCCGGGTCGGGCCAGCGGGTGGTGACGACCTTGCCGCGGGTGTAGAAGTGCACGCCGTCGTTGCCGTAGATGTGGTGGTCGCCGAAGAGGGAGTCCTTCCAGCCGCCGAAGCTGTGGTAGCCGACGGGCACCGGGATCGGCACGTTGATCCCGACCATGCCCGCCTCGGCCTCCAGCTGGAAGCGGCGGGCGGCGCCGCCGTCGCGGGTGAAGATCGCGGTGCCGTTGCCGTACGGGGAGGCGTTGATCAGCGCGACACCGTCCTCGTACGTCGCGGCGCGCAGCACGCACAGCACCGGGCCGAAGATCTCGTCGCGGTACGCGTCGGAGCCGGTCGGGACCTTGTCGAGCAGGGACAGGCCGATCCAGTGGCCGTTCTCGTAGCCGTCGACGGTGTGGCCGGTGCCGTCGAGGACGACCTCGCAGCCCTGCTCCGCGGCGCCCCGGACGTAGGAGGCGACCTTGTCGCGGTGCGCCTTGGTGATCAGCGGGCCCATCTCGGAGGCCGGGTCGTCGCCCGGGCCGATCCTGATCTTCTCGGCGCGTTCGCGGATCTTCTCCACCAGCGCGTCACCGGCGGCGCCGACGGCGACGACCGCGGACACCGCCATGCAGCGCTCGCCCGCGGAGCCGTAGGCCGCCGAGACGGCCGCGTCGGCGGCGGCGTCCAGGTCGGCGTCGGGCAGCACCAGCATGTGGTTCTTCGCGCCGCCGAGCGCCTGGACGCGCTTGCCGTTGGCGGAGGCCGTGGCGTGGATGTGGCGTGCGACCGGGGTGGAGCCGACGAAGCTGACGGCGGCCACGTCCGGGTGCTCCAGCAGCCGGTCCACGGCGGCCCTGTCGCCGTGGACGACGTTCAGCACGCCGGCGGGCAGCCCGGCCTCCGCCGCCAGGGAGGCGAGCAGGTTGGCCGCGGACGGGTCCTTCTCGCTGGGCTTCAGCACGAAGGTGTTCCCGCAGGCGATGGCGAGCGGGAACATCCACATCGGCACCATCGCCGGGAAGTTGAACGGCGTGATGCCCGCGACGACTCCGAGCGGCTGCCGGATCGCGGCCACGTCCACCCGGTTCGACACCTGCGTGGACAGCTCGCCCTTGAGCTGGGTGGTGATGCCGCAGGCCAGTTCGACGATTTCCAGGCCGCGGGCGACCTCGCCGAGCGCGTCGGAGTGCACCTTGCCGTGCTCGGCGGTGATCAGCCGGGCGATCTCCTCGCGGTGGGCGACGAGCAGTTCGCGGTAGCGGAAGAGGACGGAGGTGCGGGCGGCGAGCGAGGACGTGCCCCAGGTCGCGTACGCGGCCCGGGCGGCGGCCACGGCCGCGTCGACCTCCTCGGCGGAAGCCAGGGCGACCCGGGTGGTCTGCGCGCCGGTCGCGGGGTCGGTCACCGGGCCGTAGGCGCCGGAGGTACCGGCCACGGCCTTTCCGTCGATCCAGTGGTCCAGTGTCTTCATCGCGGGGCCTTTCTGTGCGTCGGCCTGGCTGGTGCGGTGCCGTGCTGTTCGGTGCCGTGCCGCTCGGTGCCGTTCGGTGCTGTGCCGTTCGGTGCTGTGCGGTCTGGCGTGGGTGCGGGGCGGGGCGGGTGCGGGGGCGAGCGGTTCGGTTCCGGTGTGCGTACGGGGGCGGGTGCGGGACCGGGTGCGCGTACGGAGACGGGCGACCCGGGGTGGCCGGCCGGTCCGCGCGGGCGGGGCCGTAGCGCCGCCTACAGGTACCGGCGGCGCGCCGCCGCCTCGCGGTCGTACTCCTCCCGGGCCTTGACGGCCGCCGGGCGGGTCGCCGTCCCGGCCACCGGAACATCCCACCACGCCTGCGCGCCGGGCGCGCCGGACACAGTGTCGGCCGTTGCGGTCTCCACATGGACACATGTGGGCACGGTCGCGTCCCGCGCCTCCGCCAGCGCCTCGCGCAGCTCCCGCAGGGTGTTCGCGCGCAGCACCCGCATGCCGAGGCTGGCCGCGTTGGCGCCGAGGTCGACGGGCAGCGGGTCACCGGTGTACGAGCCGTCGGCGGCGCGGTACCGGTAGGCGGTGCCGAAGCGTTCGCCGCCGGTGGCCTCGGACAGGCCGCCGATGGAGGCGTAACCGTGGTTCTGCACCAGCAGCAGCTTGAGCGGGATGCCCTCCTGCACGGCGGTGACGATCTCCGTCGGCATCATCAGGTACGTGCCGTCGCCGACCAGCGCCCACACCCGGCGGGTCGGGGCGGCCAGGGAGACGCCGATGGCGGCGGGGATCTCGTAACCCATGCAGGAGTAGCCGTACTCCAGGTGGTACTGGCGGGGTGAGCGGGCGCGCCACAGCTTGTGCAGGTCGCCGGGGAGCGAGCCGGCCGCGTTGATGATCACGTCCGGGTCACCGACGACGGAGTCCAGGGCCCCGAGCACCTGGGTCTGCGTGGGGCGGGCGTCGTCGTCCCCGGCGAAGGCGCGCGTGACCCGCTCCTCCCAGGCGGTCTTGGCGCGGCCGTACTCCTCCTCGTACCACTCCTCGACCCGGTGCCCGACGAGGGCCCCGGCCAGCGCCTCCAGTCCGGCGCGGGCGTCGGCGACGAGGGACAGCCCGCTCATCTTGTGGGCGTCGAAGGCGGTGATGTTGAGGTTGACGAAGCGGACGCCGGGCTCGGCGAAGAGGGTGCTGGAGGCGGTGGTGAAGTCGGTCCAGCGGGTGCCGACGCCGAGGACGGTGTCCGCGCCGCGGGCGAGCGCGTCGGCGGTGGCGGTGCCGGTGTGGCCGATGCCGCCGACGTCGGCCGGGTGGTCGTGGCGCAGCGAGCCCTTGCCGGCCTGGGTGGAGGCGACGGGGATGCCGGTGGCCTCCACGAACGCCTTCAGGGCGTCCTCGGCCTCGCTGTGGTGCACGCCGCCGCCGGCGACGATCAGCGGCCGGCGGGCGCTCCGCAGCGCCTCGGCGGCCCCGGCGAGCGCGTCGGCGTCGGGGGCGGGGCGGCGTACCGGCCAGACGCGTTCGGCGAAGAACTCCTCCGGCCAGTCGTACGCCTCGGCCTGGACGTCCTGCGGCAGGGCGAGGGTGACGGCGCCGGTCTCGGCCGGGTCGGCGAGGACCCGCATGGCCTGGAGGGCGGCGGGGATCAGCGCCTCGGGGCGGGTGACGCGGTCGAACCAGCGGGAGACGGGGCGCAGGCAGTCGTTGACGGAGATGTCGCCGGCGCTCGGGGCTTCGAGCTGCTGGAGCACGGGGTCGGCGGGGCGGGTGGCGAACGTGTCGCCGGGGAGGAGGAGCACCGGGAGCCGGTTGACGGTGGCGAGCGCGGCACCGGTGGTGAGGTTGGTGGCGCCAGGGCCGATGGAGGTGGTGACGGCCTGGGCGGAGAGCCGGTCGGTCTGCCGGGCGTGGGCGACGGCGGCGTGCACCATGGACTGCTCGTTGCGGCCCTGGTGGAACGGCAGTCCCTCGGCGCCCGGTTCCAGCAGCGCCTGGCCGATCCCGGCGACGTTGCCGTGGCCGAAGATGCCCCAGCAGCCGCTGATGAGCCGGTGCCGCCGGCCGTCGCGCTCGGTGTACTGGCGGGCCAGGAACGCGACGAGGGCCTGGGCGACGGTGAGGCGGCGGACGGGGGCGGCGGTCGGTGCGGGGGTGGTCATGCGCGGTCTCCCTCCGGGTTCGCGGCTCCGGCCGGCGCGGGGGCCGGGGTGGGGGCCGGGGGCTCGTACAGCGGCAGCCGGGGGTCCACCGGCTGACCGGGCCAGGTGGTGCGGATCCACGCGTGGTCGGGGTGGTCGCAGATGAGCCAGGCGCGTTCGGCGCCGGGTCCGGCCATCACGTTGAGGTAGTACATGTCGTGGCCGGGGGCGGCCATCGAGGGACCGTGCCAGCCGTCCGGGATGAGGATCGTGTCGCCGCTGCGGACCTCGGCGAGCACGTCGCTGTCCTTCCCCGGTCCGGAGGGGCTGACGCGCTGGTAGCCCAGGCCCTCGGTGCCGTGCGCGGCGGCGATCTCGAAGTAGTAGATCTCCTCCAGCTCTGACTCGGTGCCGGGGCGGTCCTCGTCGTGCTTGTGCGGCGGGTAGGAGGACCAGTTGCCGCCGGGGGTGAGCACCTCGACGGCGATGAGCTTGTCGCAGTCGAAGGCGCCCGCCGCGGCGAAGTTGTTGACCTGCCGCGAGCAGCTGCCGCTGCCGCGCAGTTCGACGGCGACCTCGGCGGCGGGGCCGTAGCGGGCGGGCAGCCGGTTCTCGCAGCGGGCGCCGGTGAGCGCGAACCGGCCGCCCGCGGCGCTGGTGAGGCGGACGTGCGCGTCGCGCGGGACGTACGCGAAGTCGGTGACGCCGTCGAAGACGCTCGCGCGGCCGTGCAGTTCGAAGGCGGCACCGGTGCCGGCGCCCGCGCCGCTGCCCTCGCCCGCGCCGGTGCCCGTACCGCTGCCCTCGCCCGTGCCGTTGCCGCTGTGGCCGTCCGCGTCGGCGACGGTTGCGGCGTCGGTGACGGTGTCGGCGTCAGTGGCGGTGTCGGCTTCCGTGACCACCGAGCAGCCGCCGCTGAGCGGCAGCACGATCCACTCGCTGTCGCCGGTGTCGAACGCGTGCGCACCGCCGGGCGGCAGTTCGAGGATCCGCAGGCTCGAACGGTCCCAGCCCGCGCCCGCCGGGTCGACGGCGGTGGCGTACGGCCCGTCGGCGGCCGTGCCCGCCGGGAGGTGCAGCCGGGGACCGCGGGCGGGCTCCGCGCCGGGCGCGGGGTTCGGGTGAACGGAGGTCATGGTTTCAGTCTCCTGCGGGTGACGGCATCGGATGGGAGGCGGCGGGTCCGGCGGCCCGGCGCGGCGCGGGCGTCCCGGCCGGCCGCGCGCTCAGAGGAGTCCGACGGCGGTGTCCACGGCCGCCCCGACGTCCCCGTCCGGCGGGTAGAGCAGCGAGCGGCCGACGACGAGGCCCTGGACGGTCGGCAGCCGCAGCGCCTTGCGCCACTTCTCGTACGCCTCGTCCTGGTCCGCGCCGACCTCCCCGCCGAGCAGCACGGCGGGCAGCGTGGACGTCTCCATGACGGCGGCCATCCGGTCCTCCTCCTCGGTGACGGGCACCTTCAGCCAGGTGTAGGCGGAGGTGCCCGCGAGCCCGGAGGCGATGGCGATGGACCGTGTGACGGCCTCGGCGCTCAGGTCGTTGCGCAGCCTGCCGTCCACCCGGCGGGAGATGAACGGCTCGACGAAGACCGGCAGCCGCTGCGCGGCCATCGCGTCGACGGCGCGGGCGCCGGAGGCCAGGGTGTTGAGCGAGCCGGGGTCGTCGTAGCCGATACGGAGCAGCAGCTTGCCCGCGTCGAAGCGGAGCCGGGCCAGGTCCTCGGGGCGGTGGCCGGTGAAGCGGTCGTCCAGTTCGAAGGAGGCGCCGGCGAGCCCGCCGCGGTTGAGGGAGCCCATGACCACCTTGCCGTCGAGGGCTCCCAGCAGCAGCAGGTCGTCGAGGACGTCGGCGGTGCCGAGCACGCCGTCGACGCCGGGCCGGGAGAGCGCGAGGCAGAGACGTTCGAGGAGGTCTGCGCGGTTGGCCATGGCGAGCCGCCGGTCGCCGACGGCCAGCGCGCCGCGGGCCGGGTGGTCGGCGGCGACGATCATCAGCCGGCCGCTGTCGCCGAGCAGCGGTCTGCGGACGCGGCGGGCGGCGGCCTCCGCGACGGCCTCGGGGTTCCGGGCGCGGGTCCGTACGAGTTCGGAGACCCGGACGGCGGGCCGGGTGCCGGTCACGAGGCGGCCAGCGCGGCGTCGACCTCGGCCGCCGTCGGCATCGCGGAGGAGCAGGCCAGCCGGGAGGCGACGATGGCTCCGGCGGCGTTGGCGTGCCGCATGGTGCGCTCCAGGTCCCAGCCGGCGAGCAGACCGTGGCAGAGGGAGCCGCCGAACGCGTCGCCCGCGCCGAGGCCGTTGACGACGTCGACGGGCACGGGCGGCACCTCGGCCGACGTGCCGTCGCGGTGCAGCGCGAGGACGCCCTTGGGGCCCTGCTTGACGACGGCGAGTTCGACACCGGCGTCCAGCAGCGCGCGGGCGCAGTCCGCCGGGTCCCGTACGCCGGTGGCGACCTCGCACTCGTCGAGATTGCCGACGGCGACGGTGGCGTGGGCGAGCGCCCGCCGGTAGTACGGCCGGGCCTCCTCGGGGCCGGAGGGCCAGAACATCGGCCGCCAGTC
>NZ_WHPN01000261.1 GCF_009735685.1 Streptomyces lycii
GTCCTGCGCCCGAAAGTCGCGGCCGGCGTCGGGACCGGTGCGGACCAGATCCTCTCTCGCGCGCGGCGGACGCGGCCCCTGCGGACCGGTCCGCCGCTCCGGGGCGGAGGGGCTCGCGCGCTCCCCGGCCCGGTCCGGTTCGCCCGGTCCGGACACCGTGAAACACCCGGCCAGAGCCGGAACCATCAGAAACGCCGCCACTGCTGCTCGTTGTCGCACCGGACCAGGGTCCTCGCCCGGCGGCCCGGTGGGCCGGGCGACGGACCGCGGGACCCTCGCAGGAGTGACGGGCCGTCACCCTTCCGGGTCGGCCCGTGCGGCAGCCGGGTGAGCCGCCGTGACCTCAGGCCGTGAGCGTGCCGCGCAGCAGTCGTGACCTCAGGCCGTGAGCGTGCCGCGCAGCAGTCGTGACCTCAGGCCGTGAGCGTGCCGCGCAGCAGTCGTGACCTCAGGCCGTGAGCGTGCCGCGCAGCAGTCGTGACCTCAGGCCGTGAGCGTGCCGCGCAGCAGTCGTGACCTCAGGCCGTGAGCGTGCCGCGCAGCAGCCGTGACCTCAGGCCGTGAGCGTGCCGCGCAGCAGCCGTGACCTCAGACCGTGAGCATGCCGCGCAGCAGCTCCGCCACGCTGTCCCGCAGCTCCCGCCGGGACGGGACGGCGGTGTGGTACGACCCGGCGGAGCAGGCGAACAGGATCCCGTCGCACCAGGCGACCAGGGACAGCGCGTGCCGCCGCGGCGCCCGTGAGCCGAGGGCCGAGAGCAGTTGCTCCACCGGTTCCCTGAAGCCCCGGCCCTCCGCGTCGTAGAGGGCGCGCAGCTCCGGCCGGCGGGAGGCCTCGAGCGCCAGCTCGTACCGGGCGACCAGCAGCGGACGGTGGGCGGAGAGATAGCGGTGCAGGGCCAGGGCCATGGCGTCCACCGCACCCTCCAGGCCGCCCGCGGCCTGCGGCATCTCCGCGGGGGTGAGCACCGCCTTCTCCCGTTCCGCGAGCCGCCGCACGGTCAGCTCCAGCAGCGCCGCACGGGTGCGCGCGACATTGGACGTGGAGCCCTGCGGCAGGCCCGCCGCCTCGTCCACGGCGCGGTGCGTCAGACCGCGCAGTCCCCGCTCGGCCAGGAGTGAGAGCGCGGTGTCCGCGACCTGTTCGGCGCGGTCGGGTCGGGGAATTCCGGTGGCCATGCCCGCCAACCTATCGCGGTCACTACAGAAGTAGTACGCTGGATCCCGATACTACAGGTGTAGTGCATTCTGGAGGGCAGGCATCATGCAGCAGCTTCGTGCCGTCGTGCTCGGCGGCGGAATCGGCGGACTCACCGCCGCGGCGGCCCTGCACCGGCGGGGCTGGACGGTGACCGTCCTCGAGCGTGCCGGGGCCCTCGAACCCGTCGGGGCCGGAATCGCCCTGGCCCCCAACGCGCAGCGGGCCCTCGACGTGATCGGGGCGGGCGACGAGATCCGCGCGATGTCCGCCTGGCAGGACGCGGGAGGGCTGCGGCTGCCCGGCGGCCGCTGGCTCTCCCGGACGACCAGCGACGCCGCGGCACGCCGGTTCGGCGGCCCGGTCGTCGTCGCCCACCGGGCCGAACTCGTCCGGCTGCTCGCCTCCCGGCTCCCGGCGGGCTCGGTGCGGACCGGTGCGGCCGCCGTGCTCACCGACCCCGGGGACGCCGGCCGTCCCGCCCGGGTGGAGGTGACCGGCGGGGAGGGGCAGGCCGGCGACGGCACCGAATTCGAAGCCGAGCTGGTCGTCGGTGCGGACGGGCTCCACTCCGCCACCCGCCGGACCCTGTTCCCGGACCATCCGGCACCCCGGTACGCCGGATTCACCAGCTGGCGCCTCGTTGTGCCCCGCCCCGCGGCGCCGTTCGAACCCCACGAGACCTGGGGCCGCGGCTGCCTCTGGGGCACCGTGCCGCTGCACGACGGCCGCGTCTACGCCTACGCCACCGCCGTGGCGCCGCCCGGCGGCCGGGCGGCGGACGACGAACGGGCCGAGCTGCTGCGGCGCTTCGGCGGCTGGCACGAACCGGTCCCGGCGATCCTGGCCGCCGCGTCCCCGGACGCCGTCCTCCGCAACGACGTGTACGCCGGCACCGAGCCGCTCCCCGCCCACCACCACGGGCGCGTGGCACTCGTCGGCGACGCGGCCCACCCCATGACGCCGAACCTCGGGCAGGGCGGCTGCCAGGCCGTCGAGGACGCCGTCGTGCTCGCCGGACTGGCCGGAACCGCCCGGACCCCCGGCGAGCTGAGCCGGGCCCTCGCCGGCTACACCGACGCCCGGCTGGGCCGCACCACGGACGTCGTGCGGCGCTCCGCCCGCGTCGGCAGGCTCTCCTCCTGGACGTCGGCGCCCGCCTGCGCCCTGCGCACCGCGGTCTTCGCGGTCGCGGGACGGCTCGGCCCGGGGCTCGCGCTGCGCAGCCTCGACGGCATCGCCGACTGGAGCCCGCCCGCCACCCCGCCGGAGCCGGCCCGCCGCCCCGTATGCTGACCGGCCGGAGAACGAGAACGAACGAGATCGAGATCGAGAACGAGAACGAGGCCGTACCGGACCAGGAGTTCATGGTGAACGCCGCACCGCTCAGAGTCGGCTGTGTCGGGCTCGGGGACATCGCGCAGAAGGCCTATCTGCCCGTGCTCGCCGCACAGCCCGGCATCGAACCGCATCTGCACACCCGCACACCGGCGACGCTCGAACGGGTCGGCGACAGCCACCGGATCCCCGACGGCCACCGCCACCCGACGCTGGACGCCCTGCTGTCGGCGGACCTGGACGCCGCCTTCGTCCACGCGCCGACCGCGGCCCACGCCGGGATCGTCACCCGGCTGCTGGAGGCGGGGGTGCCGACGTATGTCGACAAGCCGATCGCCTATCACTACGCGGAGTCCGAGCGGATCGTCCGGCTGGCCGAGGAGCGGCGGGTCGGCCTCGCCGTCGGCTTCAACCGCCGTTACGCGCCCGGCTACGCGCAGTGCCTGGAACACCCCCGCGACCTGATCCTGATGCAGAAGAACCGGAAGGGCCTGCCGGAGGACCCGCGCACCTTCGTGCTCGACGACTTCATCCATGTCGTCGACACCCTGCGCTTCCTGCTGCCGGGAACGCCCGACCACATCGCCGTCCGCACCCGTGTCCGGGACGGGCTGCTGCACCACGTGGTGCTCCAGCTGTCCGGCGACGGCTTCACCGCGATCGGCACGATGAACCGGATGAGCGGCTCCGCCGAGGAGGTCCTGGAGGTGTCCGGCCAGGACAGCAAGCGCCAGGTGCGGGACCTCGCCGAGATCACCGACCACAAGGGGCAGCCGAGCGTGCGCCGCCGCGGCGACTGGGTTCCGGTGGCCCGGCAGCGCGGCATCGAGCAGGCCGTGCTGGCGTTCCTGGACGCCGTACGGGCGGGCCGGACGCTCAGTGCCCGGGACGCGCTGAGGACCCATGAGCTGTGCGAGCGGGTCGTGTCGGAGGCGTCGCCCGGCGCCGGCGCCTGACCCCCAGGGCCTCGCGGGCGAGGAAGACGGCGAGGGCCGCCGCCGCGGCGTGCACCGGCCAGTCGCCGAAGCGCACGTACGGGCTGGTGCCGCGGGCCAGCGGCACCTCGTAGACCTCGGCCGCCCGGGTGTCCGTGCCCAGGGTGCGGCCGATCCGCTCACCGCGCGGGCCGTGCACCGCGCTGACGCCGGTCAGCGTCGCGTGCACCATGGGGCGCCAGGTCTCCGCCGCGCGGAGCGCCGCCAGCGAGGCGTGCTGCCGCGGCGCCCAGCTGTCCTGGAAGGTCGAGGTCGCCGACTGGGCGACCAGCAGGCCGGCGCCCTCGCGCACCAGATGGCGGCTCATGTCGGGAAAGGCCGACTCGAAGCACACCAGCGGACCGATCCGCAGGCCGTGGTTCCCCGGCGGTTCCATCAGCACCGGCGCGGTGCCGCGCCGCCGGTCCTCGGTGGCCGCCCGGCCCACCGAGGTGGCCCAGCCCAGCAGCGAACGGGCGGGGACGTACTCGCCGAACGGCACCAGGCGCATCTTGTCGTACCGCTCCCCGGTCGCCCCGCCGGGGCCGACCAGCACCGAACTCTTGAAGATGCCCGGGCGGTCCGACCGCCGCGCGTCGACGTTCACCAGCACGCCCGCCCCGGCCTCGCGGGACAGCGCCGCCAGCCGCTCCGCCAGGTCCGGCCGGTCGCCCAGATCCCGGCCGACGCTGCTCTCGCCCCAGACGACCAGGTCCACGTCCCGGCCCGCGAGCTGCCGCGTCAGGGCCTCCTCGCGGTCGAAACGGCGGTCGACACTGCCCGTACCGTCGATCACGCCGGGCTGTACGACCCCCACCCGCACCGTGCCGGCCGGCTCCGGAAGCGGGGCGAGCGCCCATCCGGAGACCGCCACCGCCGCACAGGCCGCCAGGCCGGCCACCGCCGCGAGGCGGGCGCGCCGCACCGCGATCAGCACGGCCAGGGCCGTGTTGACCGCCACGATCAGGAAGCCCAGCAGCCAGACGCCGCCCAGCGAGGCGATCCGCAGCGCCGGCGGCACCTGCCAGTGACTGGCGCCCAGCAGACCCCAGGGACCGCCCAGGAACTCCCAGGAGCGGACGAGTTCGGCCAGCAGCCAGCCGGACGGCACCAGCAGCAGCGCGGCCGCAACGGACCGTCCGCCCGGCCGGCCGTGCAGCAGCCGCCGCACCAGCCATCCCCACGGCGCCCAGAGCAGCCCCAGCAGCGCCGTGAGCAGCAGGATGAAGACGTGCAGACTCGGCATCAGCCAGTGGTGGACGGCGAGCAGGAAACCGGCGCCGCCGAGCCAGCCCCGCAGGGCGGCACCGCGCGGCGTGGCCGCCGACATCAGGAGCAGCAGCCAGGGGACCAGGGCCGCGTACGCCAGCCACCACAGGGCCGGGGCGGGGAACGTGAGCGCCGGGAGGGCGCCCGCCACGGGGGCCGCGGCCGTCAGCCACCGGGCGGCGCCGGACCGCCGGCGCGGCCGCTCCTCCGGCTCCCGCATGCGACGCCTCCCTCGCTCCGGCCCGCTGCCGCTGTCCGATCAGTCTGCGTCAGGGAAACGGCCGTGGCCAGGGCACCCGCGGCGGACGGGGCCGGCGGCTCAGACGACCGGCGAGACGGCCGGAGCGGCCGTACGGGCGCGGGCCGCGGAGATCCTCCGGCGCAGCGGCGCGTAGTGCTCGCGCAGGGCGGCGGCGAAACCGGCGCCGTCACCGGCCCGTGCCGCGGCCACGAGGTCCCGGTGGACGGCCACGATGGCGGCCTCGTCCTCCGCGCCGACCGCCCGGAGCCCGGGCCCGACGAGCGCGTGGACGTCCCAGAACGCCATGCTGAGCTGTCCGACCAGCTCGTTGCCCAGCGGTTCGACGAGCAGCGCGTGGAACGCCCGGTCGGCCTCCGCGAAGGCGGGCGACGCGGTGCCGTGCTCCCGCATCCTGCCCACCAGCGCGTCCAGGGCGTCCAGCCGGGCCGGGCCGAGCGAGGCGACGATCCGGTCGGCCATGCCGCGTTCGAACAGCTCCCGTACGTCGATCAGATCGGCCATCAGGTGGATGTCGTCACCGTGGCCGAGCAGCCCGCGGAACGTGAGGCTCTCCACGAGCGCGGACAGGCTGAGCCGTCCGACGTACGTGCCGTGGCCGTGCCGGACCTCGACGATGTCCAGCGCGGTGAGCGCGTTCACCGCCTCCCGGACGCTGGACCGGGAGGCGCCGAGCGCCGCGCAGAGCGCGCTCTCCGTCGGCAGCGGGTCCCCGGGCCGCAGCTCGTTCTCCAGGATGTGGCGCTTGATTCCCTCGGTGACTTCCTGGCGCAGCAGCGTGCGCCCGGTCCGGGCTTCCCGCATGTCGTACTCCCCACCTCTCGCCCCTTCGCCCGGCGGCCCCTCCTCGGCCGCGGGCGGATCCCAAGAGAGTACGGCGGACGGGGTGCCCCGGGAGCCGGTCTCCGCGCCGCGGCCCGGGGGCTGCCGGGCCGTCAGTCCGCGAGCAGCCGGAGCAGCCGGGCCGCCACGGCGGCCATCTCCTCGCGGGCCGGGCGGAGGTAGGTCCGGGGGTCGACCACCGCGGCGTCCGCGGCCAGGGCCTGTCGGACCCGGCGGGTGTAGGCGATGTTGAGGGCGGTGCCGATGTTGAGCTTGACCATGCCGCTGCGGACCGCGAGCCGGAGCTGGTCGTCCGGCACCCCGGAGGAACCGTGCAGCACCAGCGGGACCGGAACCGCCTCGCGCAGCGCGGCGATCAGGGTGTGGTCGAGCCGGGCGGTGCGTTCGGTCATGGCGTGCGAGCTGCCGACGGCGACCGCCAGCGCGTCCACTCCGGTCGCCGCGACGAAGGCGGCCGCCTCGGCCGGGTCCGTCCGCGCCCCGGGAGCGTGCGCGCCGTCCTTGCCACCGATCTCGCCCAGCTCCGCCTCCAGCCAGAGACCCTGCCCGTGCGCCCACGCGGCGGCCTCGGCGGTGGCCCGGACGTTCTCCGCATACGGGAGCTTCGAGGCGTCGTACATCATCGAGGACACCCCGGACCGTGCGCAGGCGTGCAGCAGCTCCCGGCTCTCCACGTGATCGACATGGAGTGCGACCGGTGTCCGCGCGCCTGCCGCGAGCGCCGACGCGCCCGCGAGGACGGCGTCCGGCCGGCCGCCGTGGAACTTCACGGCGTTCTCGCTGACCTGGAGGACCGTCGGCAACCCGGTGGAATCCGCCGCCCGGGTGACGGCTTCCGCGTGTTCGAGCGTGATGATGTTGAACGCGGCCAGCCCGCGGCCGGCGGCCCGGGCGGCGGTGACCAGTTCGGCGGTGGTGGTGAGGGGCACGGCGTCAGTCCAGGACCACGGAGCGGGTGAGGTTGCGCGGCCGGTCCGGGTCGGCGCCGCGGGCCTCGGCGAGCGCCACGGCCAGCCGCTGGGCGCGGACGAGGTCGGCCAGCGGGTCGTACACCGGGCCCGGTCCGGAGCGCGGGCCCTCCCCGGCGTCCGGAGCATCCCCGGAGCCGGAGCGGGGGGCGGAACCGGACTCGGGAGCGGAACCGGACTCGGTGGCCTCCCCGGAGCCGGCGACCAGCGTGCCCCCGGTCGCGGCGACATCGGCGGCCAGCCCCTCCGGCAGCCGGCCGAAGACCCAGACGGCCCGCCCGGGTCCGGTGACGCTGACCGGGCCGTGCCGGTACTCCATGGCCGGGTACGCCTCCGTCCAGGCGCCCGCGGCCTCCCGGAGCTTCAGCGCGGCCTCGTGCGCCAGCCCGACGGTCCAGCCGGTCCCCAGGAAGGTGACCTGCCCGGCGGCGGCCAGTCCCTCGGGCAGCGGTGCGGCGAGGGCCCGTTCCGCGTCGGCGGCGGCCGCTGCGAGGTCCTCGCCGAGCTGCGCCCGCAGCAGGGCCAGCGCGCTGGTCGCGAAGCGCGTCTGGACCACGGAGCGTTCGTCGGCCCAGTCGAGCACCGCCGCCTCGCCGGCCGCGCGCACGACCGGGCTCGCCGGGTCGGCGGTGATCGCCGAGGTGGGGGTCGTGCCGAGTGCGGCGAGCAGGCGCAGCACCTCGCTCGTGGTGCCCGAGCGGGTGATGGCGAGCACCCGGTCGTAGCGCCGGTGTGCGGGGAACTCGGAGGCGGCGAACGCGTCCGTCTCGCCCTGGCCGGCGGCCTCGCGCAGCGCCGCGTAGGACTGCGCGACGAACCACGAGGTGCCGCAGCCGACGACGGCTGTCCGCTCGCCGGGCCGCGGCAGTACGCCGCCGAGGGACGGCGCCAGCTCCGCGGCGCGCCGCCAGCAGCCGGGCTGGGACTGGATTTCCGCGACGGTGGCGGAGACGGCCGGGGGCATGAGGGCTCCTCTGCTGTGCGCACGGAATGCTCGATAATGATTGTTCCATGCGTTAAATGAGCAGTAAAGAGCAGTGGCGTGAGCGTGTGCGAGGCTACGGGCGTGGCGAAGCAGCAGCGGTGGAGCTCCCTGATGGAGCTGTTGGCACGCGAGGGACGGCTGGAGGTCGAGGAGGCCGCCGGCCGGCTGGCGGTGTCCCCGGCCACCATCCGGCGCGACCTCGACGAACTGGCGGCGCAGCGCATGCTGGTCCGCACCCGGGGCGGGGCCGTCGCGCACGGCGTCTCCTACGAACTCCCGCTGCGGTACAAGACCGCGCGCAACGCCTCCGAGAAGCAGCGGATCGCCCGGGCGGTGTCCGAACTGGTGGCCCCCGGGGACGTGGTCGGCCTCAACGGCGGCACGACGACCACCGAGGTCGCCCGCGCCCTGGCGCTGCGCGAGGACACGGGCGCCGCCGGGCCGGCGCTCACCGTGGTGACCAACGCCCTCAACATCGCCACCGAACTCGCCGTCCGGCCGCAGATCAAGATCGTGCTGACCGGCGGGGTGGCCCGGCCGCAGACCTACGAACTGGTGGGCCCGCTGACCGGCGGCGTGCTGCGCGAGGTCGTGCTCGACGTCGCCGTGCTGGGTGTCGACGGCATCGACCCGGAGCGGGGCATCCTGGCGCACCACGAGGACGAGGCGCACATCAGCCGCCTGCTCGCCGAACGCGCCCACCGGGTCGTCGTCGCCGCGGACTCCTCCAAGGCCGGGCGGCGGGCCTTCGCCCGCATCTGCGCGCTGGAGCGGGTGCACTGCCTGGTCACGGACACGGCACTGCCCGAGGACAGCCGCGCGCGCATCGCGGACCTGGGCGTCCGGGTCGTCACCGTCTGACCGCCGCGAACCGGAGGGGAACGGGGGCGCCGCACCCCCGCGCGGACCCCGGCGGCGCGTCTGCGAC
>NZ_WHPN01000262.1 GCF_009735685.1 Streptomyces lycii
CCTCCCGGTCGAAGAACGTCTTGGCGCGGGCCATGGCCCGCTCGTCGTTCCGTACCTGCCCGGGACCCGAGCCGTTGCCGAGCAGCAGCCCGCCGAAGCGCATGCCCAGATACGCCGCCGAGTTGTTCAGCGTCGTCTCCAGCCCGTCGGCGACGGCCTCGTTGCGGTCCGCCATGGCCGAGACGCCCCACAGGGTCCGGCCCGCCATGCGCGGCCCGAAGTCGAGCCCGGGCACCTTCAGCCAGCCCGACCAGTAGTCCAGATAGCGCTTCGTCTGCGCGGACAGCGTGTACCAGTACAGCGGCGAGGCGAGCACGATGTCGGTGGCCTCCAGTGTGGCCCGCCGCAGCTCCGCCTCGGTGTCCCCGGCCCCGGTCCCGGCCCCGGTTTCGGTCTCGGTCTCGGTCTCGTGCCGGCCGTCCCGGAAGTCGGGCAGCGGCAGCGGAGCCAGGTCCACCCAGCGCTGCGAGACGTCCGGGGGAAGCTGCTCGGCGGCGGCCCGGGCCAGGATCTCCGTATTGCCGTCCGGCCGTGAACTGCCGAGCACGAACAGGAAGGACCGGCCGGTCGCCGCCCCGTCGCTGCTGCGGGTGTCGAGTGAGGTCATGGGTCACTCCAGCGGTAGGTGATCGAACGAGCAGGCCGGGTATGGGCCCGGCCGAGCCGCGCGGAATGTCCGCGCCGAGAGCGACGTTAAGGCTTGACATCAATGGCAACGTCAAGCTGTTACGGGTGGCCCACATGCTGATCGGGGAGTTGTCACGGCGCACCGGAGTCAGCTCACGGCTGCTGCGGTACTACGAGTCCCAGGGGCTGCTCGAGGCCGGCCGCTGCCCCAACGGCTACCGCGACTACGGCGAGGACTCGGTCGTCACGGTGCGGCGGATCCGTACCCTGCTGGCGGCGGGCCTGACCACCGAGGTGATCCGTCAACTGCTGCCGTACACGCGGGGCGACGGGACGGAGGTCGACCTCTGCGCGGAGCTGAGGGCCCTCCTGGACCAGGAGCTGGCGGCCACGGAGGCCCGCATCATCGATCTCCAGCGCAGCCGCAGCGCTCTCGTCGGCTATCTGTCCCAGACCTGAGGCGAAGCGTGGCCCGTGCCCGGGTGGGGGCGCTGCGTGGCCCGTGCCCGGCCCGGGGGTTGCCGTCCCGGCTCGGGGGTCCGTCACGGCTCGGGGGCCCGTCACGGCTCGGGGGCCCGTCCTCGCTCGGGGTTCCGTCCCCGCTCGGGGCGAACAGGCGCCCGTCCTCCGGCCCGGAGCGGAGTGACTCCGTCCCCGCCCGGGGCTGAGTGGCCCCGTCCCCGGCCCGAGGCGGAGCAGCCCGGCCCCGGCCCGAGGCGCGGTGTGACGGTCCGCCCGCGACGGCGCCTTCCCCCACCGGAGGCGCACCGGCGGCCCATCGGCGGCGCACGGCGGCCGTGCCGGGGCCCTGAGAACACTCGGAGGACAGCCGGAGGACACCGCGGAGGACAGCCGGAGAACACCCCAGCGGCCACCGCGGCGGGACATGCCCGCGGCCCGGCGAAACTCTCCACAGAGCGCCCGCGGGCCCCGTACGCTCCTGTCATGTTCTCGGGATCAGGGGGGCTTCGGCGCTGCGCCGGAGCGTGTTCCGTGCGGCGGGCCGCAGTGACGGCGGCTGTCCTGCTGCTGACGGTGACCGGATGCGGCAGCGGGGACAGTGACGGTGACGAGGACGCCGCGCGCTGGCGGCTCGACCACGTCAGCGAATCCCTCGACACACAGGTGCACGCCGTGGCCGCCGTTTCCGCCGACGAGGGCTGGGCCCTGGCCACGGAAAAGGGTGCGGGCGACGACGGCCGCGACATCCTGCTGCACCGCGAGGGCGGCGACTGGCGGCCGGTCCGGCTGCCGGCGGCGATGCGTCACGAGAAGGGCGCCGAGCTGGCCGCCGCCCAGTTGGAGGCGTCGGCCCCCGACAACGTGTGGCTGTTCGCCGGTTCGCTGGGCGGCGACGGCAGCGACACGGCCGGCCTGCCCGGGGCGATGCGCTGGGACGGCCGGCAGTGGCACCGGAACGCCACGGGCTTCATCGCGCGCGACGCCGTCGTCCTGGCGCCCGACGACGTGTGGGCGCTGGACGCGTCGACGCCCGAGGCCACGGCGCACCACTGGGACGGCGAGCGCTGGTCCGACCACCGGCTGCCCGACGTCTACGTCAACTGGCTCTCCGCGAGCGGCCCCGACGACGTGTGGGCGGTGGGCAACCGCAAGACCGGCCCCGGCGACCGCTCGCAGCCCGCGGCCGTGCACTTCGACGGGGAGAAGTGGCGGCTGGTGCCGACGCCCGAGTACGGCTCCGCCGAGCCGAAGCCGGACGAGAAGGTCATGCTGACCGAGATCCTCGCCCTGGCCCCGGACGACGCCTGGGCGTTCGGGCAGCACACGTACGCCGTCAAGTCCGGGGCCGAGACGCACCACACCCCGATCGCGCTGCACTGGGACGGCTCGCGCTGGCGGAAGGCCCCGGAGGCCGTCCGCGCCCCGGGCGGGAACGCCGCGCCCGCCCATTCCGTGCTGGCGGCCGGGGACGGCGCGGGCGGACTGGTGCTGAACGACGCCCACGGCAGGGAGCAGCACCGTCCGGCCGGCGGTGAGCCCTATGCCGTCGAGGAGCCCGAACCGGTCCCCGGCCGCTCCGACGAGGTCACCGAGGAAGAGCGGGACCAGCAGTTCGACGTGCTCGACCTGGAACACGTGCCCGGCACCCGCGAGATCTGGGCCGTCGGGTCCGTCGGCATCCCGCCGCTCCGGGGCGACGCGGCGTTCTCGCGCGGGGCGATCGCCTCGTACTCCCCCGCGAAGGACGGCTGACCGGCGCCCGGCCCGGCCACCTTCAGGGCCGCCGCCCCCGTCGTCGACCATTCCCTACGCGGCGCTGTCCCGTTCGTCCAGGAACCCCGTCAGCACGGCGGCCTCCGCGCGGAGCCGTGCCACCCGCTCCGCGTGCGCGGGCGCGGTCAACTGCCGCGCCGCGTCCAGCCGTTCGGTGACCTCGGCCCGTACGATCTCCGCCTCGCCGTGCTCGGTCAGCTCGCGCCGTACCGCCTCCGTTGTGCCCGCCCCGACCGGTGAATCCTCGAGGGCCGCGCCCTGCCGCCCGGCGTCGACCGGCACCGCCTCGGCGTTCTCCAGCGCCGCGAGCGCCGCACGCAGCGCGCTCACCGCCGCCTTGTCACGGGAACGCATGGCTTCGGGCAGGGCTTGGCGCATACGGAGACGCAGGGACATGCCGGTGACCCTACGGTCGTACCGCCGACGCGGGCGACCGCTTTTCCCGGAAGGCCCGCCGCCGTGGCGGTGGCGAGCCGGGGCCCGGCCCGTCCCGACCTGCCCTCCCCCCGCGCCCCACGCGAACCGGGGCCCGGCGCGCGTACGCACGCCGGGCCCCGGGGCTTGCCGCAAGGTCGGTCGGTCAATCAGCTCAGGCAGTCAACGCGGTCAGCCGGTCAGCCGGTCAGCCGGTCAGCCGGTCAGCCGACGGTCGGTCAGCCGGCCCGGCCACTCAGTCACTCAGTCACTCAGTCACTCAGTCAGTGAGCGTCGGCGTCTGCCAGTTCCTCCACTCGGCGAGGTTGCCGGCCTTCTTGCCGGAGATGCGGAACTGGCCCGGAGCGGTGCCGGAGCCCAGCATGAACTTCTGGATGCTCTGCGTTATCGGGCCCCGCCACTCGGAGCGGTTGGCACAGTGGGTGCCGTCCTGGACGTCGGACCAGTAGGTGATGTTCTCGCCCGCGCCGAGCGCCTTGTAGATCTCCGCGCCGCCGAGCGCCGCCACGCTGCCGGACTTGGCGCCCAGCCAGTCGATGTGCGGGTTGTCCATGATGAGCAGGCCGCGCGGCGCGATCATGCCGACGATCTCATGGGTGTCCACCGGCAGCCCGGCGGGGTTGCCCGTGTACGAGCCGAACGGGTCGCCCAGCCAGGGCTGCTCCCCGTAGGCGCTGCTCAGCGGCTGGGCGCCGCTCTCCGAGGCGATCGAACGGAAGGCACCGACACCGCCGCTGCCCGACTCGATCGGCATGGTCAGGGCGACGCGCTGGTCGAAGGCGCCGGCCACGAACGCGCCCTTGCCGTACCGCGAGCAGCCCGTGACGCCGGTCCCTTCGGCGCTGAGCACGCTGCCGCCCGACTGCTCGATGACGTCGATGATCCGGCTCACGCCCCAGGCCCAGGCCATGAGGAGTCCGGTGTCGCTGCTGCCGCCGTAGATGCTGTAGTAGGCGCCCTGCTTGTTGTTGCGGGGCGTGCCCTCCTTGCCCACCGCGAACGGGTCGTAGCTGATGACGGCGGCGCCGGCGGCCTTGATGGCGGCCGTGTCGGCGCCGAATCCGCCGTAGACGATGACGGCCGGGAAGGGGCCGGAGCCGCTCGGCAGGTCGACCGACGCCGAGAAGCCGGCGCTCTTGCCCTGGTCGCTGACGTTCACCGAGATGCTGCTGCTGGAGACGGAGCCGGTGACGCTCTCCGGCTTGTCGGGCTTGTTCCCGTACACGGAGCCCTCGGCCAGCTCCTTGATCTCGGCCCGGCGGCAGCGCCAGTCGGACTTGGCGGAGACGCGCGAACCGTCCGCCTTCGTGAACGGGTCCGGCAGCCGGGAGTTCGAGGTGGAGCCCGGCGAGCCGACCTCGCAGTCGGCGCCGTCGTGCTCGTCGGCGGGGGCGAGCTGAACGGCCGCTCCGGCGGCGCCGGTGGTGTCGGCCTGAGCGGTGAACGTGGTGACCGTCAGGCTGGCCGCCGCCACGAAGACCGTGGCGACCCAGACCCGGGGCCGGAATCGATGAAAGCGCATGTGGGGACCTCCATAGGGAGGCGCGCAGCCGAATGCGGTGGCCCCCGCCTCACGGCATGAGGTCACATGTTTTCCGGTGCACGCCGGATGGCGGATGTGCGCCGGACCTTGATGTCATCGAAGCTGCCCCCAGACCTCAAACCGGTCCAGTGACCGGCACGTTACAAGGCGGCAATGGAACACACAAGACCGCTTTGGAATCGCTCCCACGGCAGGAGCCGCGCCCGCCCGGGACGCCGGACCGGACGCAACCCGGGTGGCTGAAGAACGAGTTGACGGGCGGTCGATTGACAAGCATCTCGCCACCCACCACCATCATTCCACTAACTAACTAGCTAAAGGGTGGTGAAGGAGATCGAGTTCCGCATCGACAGACGCAGCGGGACCGCCGCCTACCAGCAGATCGTCCTGCAGACCAAGCAGGCGCTGCGGCTCGGTGTCCTGCTTCCCGGCGACCGGCTGCCGACGGCCAAGGAGGTCGCGGAGACCTGCGCGGTCAACCCCAACACGACCCTCAAGGCGTACCGGGAGCTGGAGCGGGAGGGGCTGGTCGAACCGCGCCCGGGCCTGGGGACGTTCGTACGCCGGTCACTGGCCAGGCCGCAGACCGCCGCCGGCGCCCCGCTGCGCGGCGAGCTGGCGGCGTGGATGGACCGGGCCCGCGCGGCGGGACTGGAGCGCGACGACGTGACCGCGCTGGTCGCGTCGGTCATGGAGGAGCGGTACGCCGGCACCACGGCTGCCGCCGGAGACAGTCACAGCGGTGAAGGCAGGGAGCACACGTGAGCACGGTCATCGACAACGGGGGGACAGCGGGAACGTCCGCGATCGAGGCGTACGGCCTGGGGAAGCGGTACCGCCGTGGCTGGGCGCTCCAGGACTGCACGTTCCGGCTGCCGGCCGGGCGGATCTGCGGGCTCGTCGGCCCGAACGGCTCCGGCAAGACCACGCTGATGGGACTGGTGACACATCTGCTCAAGCCGACGACCGGCAGCGTCCGGGTCTTCGGCGCGCTCCCCGGCTCCGAGGAGGCCCGCCGGCGCACCGCCTTCCTCGCCCAGGAGAAGCCGCTGTTCCGCCGGTTCACCGTCGCCGAGACGCTGCGGCTGGGCCGCGAGCTGAACCCGCGCTGGGAGCAGCAGACCGCTGAGGACATCGTCCGCGCCGGTGACATTCCCCTCGGCGCGCGGATCGGCGCCCTCTCCGGCGGCCAGCGCACCCGGGTCGCCTTCGCCCTCGCCTTCGGCCGGCGCCCCGACCTGCTGGTGCTCGACGAGCCGATGTCCGACCTCGACCCGCTCGTACGGCACGAACTCACGTCCGTCCTGATGGCCGAGGCCGCCGAGCACGGCACCACCGTGCTGATGTCCTCCCACCACCTCACGGACCTGGAGAACAGCTGCGACTACCTCCTCGTCATCGCCTCCGGCGGCGTCCGCCTGGCCGGTGAGGTCGACGAAATCCTCACCGCGCACACCCTGCTCACCGGCGCCCGCACCGGCCGGGGCGGTCCGCCCCGCCTCGACCGGCACACGGTCGTCGAGTCCCGGGTCAGCGGCCGGCAGGTCACCGCACTGGTACGGCCCGACGGCCCCGTCGCCGGCGACTGGCAGGCCGACAGCCCCAACCTCGAAGAGGTCCTCCTCGCCTACCTCCGCTCCCCCGGCACCCCACCCCTGGTCAGCCCCAGCGCCCAGGCCGACCCGAAGGCGGCAGCAGCATGAGCAGTACGGCCACCGCGTCCGCCCCGGCGCCCACGACCGCCCGCGGCGGCCCGCGGCTGCGCGGACTGGCCTGGCTGGTCTGGCGCCAGCACCGGGCCGCGTTCCGCACCGGGATCGTCCTCACCGTCCTCTGCGCCGCCTGGTTCGCGTACCGGCGCTGGGCCATGCTCGACTTCCTCCGCGGCGCCGGCTGGCCCGAGGTGCCGTACGCGGACTACATGGACGGCTTCGTCCCGTACATGTCCCGGCTGATGGAGAGCGCCACCACGCTCGGTGTCTTCGTGCCCGCGCTGGTGGGTGTCTTCGTGGGGGCCCCGCTGTTCGCCCACGACCTGGAACACGGCACCGGCAAGCTCGTCCTGTCGCAGACGGTCGGCCGCGGCCGGTGGGTCGCCACGAAACTCGGCATGCCCCTGCTCCTGGCGGCCGTCTGCACGGCGCTGCTCTCCGCCGTGTACGGCTGGTGGCTGGCCCCGGTCGCCGAGGCGGACAGCACCCTCTACTGGGAGACGGGCGCCGCGGCGGGGCCGGTGCCGGTGGCGCTCACCCTCTTCACCCTGACCGCCGGGGCGGCGATCGGCATGGTGCTGCGCCGGACACTGCTGTCCATGGTCGTCTCCTTCGGTTTCGCCACGGCGGTGCAGTACGCCTGGAGCAGCTTCTGGACGGACCTCGGCGATCCGGTGTCGGTGACCAGCCGGGCGGGCGTGGACGCCTTCCCCGACATCCCCGCGGCCGCGAACCAGTTGGAGCAGTGGTACCTCACCGGCTCCGGGGAGCGCATCGGCTGGGGCTCCTGCGCCGAGGCGACCGAGAAGGCGACCGACGCGTGCCTGGCGGAGAAGGACGTCGTCGGCTGGGCCGTGGACTACCTGCCCGCGTCGGAGCTGACCCCCGTGCTGTGGACGGGCTCGGCGATCCTGTTCGCGCTCACGGCCGCCGTCGCGGCGTTCGTCGTCCTGTGGGGCCGCAAGCGGCTGTTCTGACGGCCGCGAACGGCTGTTCGTGAGGCGGCGGCCGCGAGCGGCTGTTCGCGACGGGACCGCAGACGGTTGTTCGCGACGGGGCCGCCGGCCGGGCACGCGGGTGCGCGATCCGGCCGGCGGTTCGTCAGCGGGTGAACGGTCAGCGGATGAACGGTCAGCGGTCGATCAAGGACTCGAAGCCGGCCCGTACGTCACCCTTCGACGCCTCGACCTGGATGTCCGAGGGCGGGCCGATGTCGGCGGAGATGATCGTCTCGTACTCCAGGACCGCGGGGCAGCTGGTGCCGCTGATCTGCACCGTGCGGTCGGCGACCTTCTTGCCGGTGCGCAGCTCGTACACCTGCACCGGTATGTCGATCTTGTGGAACGTCACGTCCTGGACGCCGCCGATGGCGAGCTTGTGCTCGTACGGGCAGGTCCGCACGGCGTCCCCGTCCTCGGCCTCGCCCGCGCACACCACCAGCACGGCCTTGGCCGGGTCGGTGGTCCGCCAGCCGCCGGGCAGTTGGTCCGTGTACTCGGCGTTGCCGAAGAACATCGCGCGGTTCGTTCCCTTGCCGTAGGCCTTGGCCCCGCTGTACTTGGCCGGCTTGTCGCAGTATTCCGGCCGGTGGCCGGTCCCGCCCTCCAGCAGCTCGGTGACGTTCTCCAGCTCGATGGTCTGCGTCGCCTCCCTGGCGCCCTTGCGGGCGGCGTCCGCGCGGCTGTCGTCGGGATACTGGTCGAGCAACTGCTCGTAGCGCGCCCGGGCCTTCTTCCACTCCTCGGCCACCATGTGGTCGTCGGCGCATTCGACGAGCGCTCCGGGCGCGGCCTGCCGCACGGTCTCCTCCGACCGGTCCAGCGCCGGGTGGCCGGGCGTGTGGTCCCGGAGCCAGTCGGTGACCTTCGCGGTGGGGCAGGGATTCCTGGTGGGCAGGCTGTCGAGGAAGCCGTTCAGGACCACGTCCACGGTCTTCTCGTTGCCCGGCTGCGCGCGGACCTCGGCGAGCAGGTCGAACCCGGCCCGCAGCGCGTCGGTGTCCCCGACCAGCCCGGACGTCAGCTTGGCGGCGGCCCGCTCCAGCCGCTCGCAGGTCTCGGCCATCCGCTCGCCCCGCGCGGCCAGCGGTGCGTCGGCGAGGCGGTTCCCGAACCAGGTCTTCTCCTGGGCGCTCACCACTCCGGCGCAGTCGCCGCTCGCCCGCGCCCCGGTCATGTCGCCGTCGATCACGGACGTGTCGTACCGCAGGAGTGCGGTGGCCAGCAGCACCGGCACCGTGACGCCCAGCGCGACGACGCGTTCCCGGCGGACCGCCAACCGCCGGCCGCGCCCGCCCGCGAGGAACCAGCCGTGCCCGACACCGGCCGCCCACCACAGCAGGAGCAGCACCTCGCACCACGGTTCGGCGTACGAGAGCAGCACGAAGACGAGCACGACGGTGCCCGCGAGCGCGGCGGCGGCCCACCGGTACCGCCGCATCAGCAGATAACCGGCGCCGAGGAACGAGGCGTTGCCGAGCGCTACGGCCAGCGGGTCGTGCGGACGGGGCGGCGGCGCGGGCGGTGCGGGCGGTACGGGCGGCATCGGCGGTACGGGCGGTGGTGCGGGCTGCGGCTCGGGCTGCGACATGGCGTACGCCCGGTCGTCGTCCATCCCTTTCTCCCCCTGTTACGGAATGCGCTTGCGCGATCCCCCATTGTCGCCCGCGGCGCGCGGAAAGGGCCAGACGCGGAGGAGACCGTGACGCGTGCGGTGCCGCGATGCTTCCGTTGACCGACGGGCCGGCGGACCGGCGGGCGCTCCGCACCGAGGACCACCACCGGCCCCGCCACGAAACCCACCGCTCCACGGAAACCGGCCCCGCCACGGAAACCACCGCTGCACAGAGAACCGCCGGCGCCCGGCCACGGAAACCGCCGCCGCACAGAAGAGAAAGGTGCCCCGCGTGCCCACCGAGCCCACCGAGCCCACCGGTCCCGCCACCCGTCCCGCCGATTCCACCGCTCCCGCCGCTCCCGCCCGGACTGCCCGGACTGCCCGGACTGCCCGGCCCAACCCTGCTGCCCAGTCCGCCCAGATGCCGGACCGGCCCGCGGCAGGGAGCCCGGACGGGCAACCGTCCGGGATCCCTGCCGAGATCCCGGACGGACTGCGGCAGCTCGTCGCCGCCATGCCGTACGCCGAACGCCTCGGCCTGACCCTGGAGGAGGCCTCCGCCGACCGGGTGCGCGGCACCCTCGACTGGGCCGAGGACCTGTGCACCCTGGGCGGCGTGCTGCACGGCGGGGTGCTGATGTCGCTGGCCGACACGGTCGGAGCCGTCTGCGCGTATCTGAATCTGCCCGCGGGCGCGAGCACCGCGACCGTCGAGTCGAAGAGCAACCTGTTCCGGGCGGTGCGCTCCGGGACGGTCCGCGCGACGGCCGGACCGCTGCACGTCGGGCGGTCCCTCATCGTCGTCCAGACCTCGCTGGAGGACGACCGGGGACGCGCCGTGGCCCACACCGTGCAGACCCAGACCGTGCAGATCCCGACCGCGCAGGCCCGGACCGTGCCGGCCTCCGGTCCCGCCCGCTGATGGAGCCGTACACCGGTGCCGGGGCGCGCCCGCCGGTGCCCCCGGAGGCAGTTGTGAGAGCACACAGCAGGCATGTCACTCACTTCACCCGGAACGGAATCTTCTGCGCGTGCGGCCCGTTGGCCCGGCAAAGTCCGGGCCGCGGGTCCGCCGCCGTCCGGTCCGCCGACGCCCGCTCCGGGCGAGAAGAGAAGGGCGAGACCTTGAACGGCATGCGCGCCGCTCTGGACGACAGCTTCGGCCCGCCCGAGGTGCTCTGCGAGGGCCGGGTGCCCGTGCCGTCCCCGGGTCCGGACGAGGTGCTGGTCAGGGTCCTTGCCGCGAGCGTCAACGGCGGTGAGGCGTACGGACGTCCGGGACGGGTGCGCCTGGTGACCGGGCGGCGCTTCCCGCTCCGTACGGGCATCGACTTCGTCGGCGAGGTCACCGGGATCGGCGCGGCCGTCGCGGAACCGGGGCCAAGACCGGGTGACCGGGTGCAGGGGGCGCTGCCGCGCGGCACCTTCGGCAGTGCCGCCGAGTACGTGGCCGTCCGCCCGCGGCAGATCTCGCGGGCACCGGCCGGCTCGACCCGGTGGAGCCGCGGCCCTCCCGGCGACCGGGACCACCGCGATCACCGCGCTGCGCGACAAGGCCCGGCTGCGCCCCGGCGAACGCCTGCTGGTGCGCGGCGCCTCGGGCGGAGTCGGCAGCGTCGCCGTACAGCTGGGCCGGGCGCTCGGCGCGCACGTCACCGCGCCGACGGACCCGAAGAGCCTCGAATTCGTACGCGAACTGGGCGACGCCCCGTGCGCCTGCGCAGGGGGGTGCCCACAGCTACACCACCACCGGCCCCGCCGACCTCGCGCCGTTCGATGCCGTCCTGGACACCGTGGGAACCGGACACGCCGACTGGCGGCGGCTGCTGGCGCCGGGCGGGCGGATGGTCGCCATCGCCTTCGACCTCGAGAACGCCCTCCCCAGCCTGTTCCTCATGCTCGCCTCCGCCCGGTACGGCTCGCGCCGGGTGCGGTTCTTCAGCGGCAATGCGCGCCACGAGCTGTCCGCCGAACTCAGCCGGTACGCCGAGGCCGGGGTGATCCGGCCGGTGGTGGACACCGTGCACCCGCTCGCGGGCATCGCCGCCGCGCACCGGGCCCTGGAGGCCGGCGGCGTGCGCGGGAAGCACGTCATCCGGATCGACTGAGCGCACCTCCGCGCCCGCCGGGGTCCGGCCGGCCCCCGGGGGTCCCCGGCCGCGACCCGGGCGGACCTCGGGACGGCTCCGGCGTACGGACCCGGCGGACCCCGGACGGGCCACCGCACGGCGCCCCTCCGGTGATCTTTACTGCGTTCCGGTGATCTTTACTACGTGCCGGACCGGTTGACGTCGCACTTGCCACTTGTAAAGAAGTGGCCGCAAACGGGCAGTACGGGCAACACGAACCCGACAAAGCGATCATTGAATACACAACTATCCAGCACATAGCGCCCGAACGACCCGATAAGCCATCTCAACCCTGGCGGGACGCTCCAACATCATCATCCTGTGAAGAAGCTGTTAACGTGCCTCACGTTTGCGGGCTCAAACAGTCCGCTTTTCTGTGAACGCCCCTGGGCCCACGCGACGACAGCGAGGCGCGCCGGGGACGGAGCCTCTGCCCGCGCCCGGCGCGCGGGACACGACCGCGGGGTCCTCGGTCGGCACGCCGGATCCCGCGGCCGTTCGCGGGCTCCACGAGTCGAAGGAGGTGGCGCGCGTGGACGGCGTGGAAACAGCCCAGTTCAGCGCCGTGGTGGTAGTGGGTCTGCTGGTGTTCTTCTACGGAGGCACCTTCCTGATCTCGACCCGCATCGGCAAGAAGGACGAGAACGCCGACGGGTACATGACCGGCGGCAACAACATCGGCTTCGGCATCTCCGCCGCGAGCATGACGGCGACGTGGATCTGGGCGTCCTCGATGTACGCGTCCGCCACCTCGGGCTACACCTACGGCATATCGGGCCCCATCCACTACGGGCTCTGGGGCGCCCTGATGATCCTCTTCATCTACCCCTTCGGTAAGCGCATCCGCGCCGTCGCGCCCAAGGCGCACACGCTGGCCGAGGTCATGTACGTCCGCCACGGCCGTTCCAGCCAGCTGATGCTCGCCGGCTCCAACATCGTCGGCAGCCTCATCAGCCTGATGTCGAACTTCATCGCCGGCGGCGTGCTGATCTCGCTGCTGTCGCCCTTCAACTTCACCCAGGGCGTCTTCGCCGTCGCCGCGGGCGTGCTCCTCTACACCCTGTGGTCCGGGTTCCGGGCCTCCGTGCTGACCGACTTCGTACAGGTCGTGGCGATGCTGGGCGCGGTCGCCGTGATCGTTCCGTTCATCTTCTTCGCGGCCGGGTTCCCGGCCGCGTTCGAGACGGGCGCCGGGAACCTGACGCCGCAGCAGGGCGACTTCTTCTCCAGCGACGCGTTCATGCAGCAGGGCGCCCCGTACATCGCCGCGGTGCTCGCCTACGCCATCGGCAACCAGACCATCGCGCAGCGGCTCTTCGCCGTGAAGCAGTCCCTGATCAAGCCGACCTTCGTCACCGCGACGATCGGCTACGGCGCCATGGTCATCGGCGTCGGCATGCTCGGCGTGCTCGCCCTCTACCTCGGCTTCGAGCCGGCCGGCGGCGACCTGAACAACCTCATCCCCGGGATGGCCGCGGAGTACCTGCCCACGGCGCTGCTGGCCGTCTTCTTCATCATGATCATCGGCGCGTTGTCCTCCACGGCCGACTCGGACCTCTCGGCCCTCTCGTCGATCATGATGGCCGACGTCTACGGGCAGAACGTGGCGGGCAAGGAGAAGGCCGACCCCCGCACGATGCTGCTGATCGGCCGGATCACGATGGTCCTGGCGACCGCGGCGGCCGTGGCCTTCGCCAGTCTCCAGCTGAGCATCCTCGATCTGCTGGTGTTCGTCGGCGCCCTCTGGGGCGCCCTCGTCTTCCCGGTGCTGGCCAGCTTCTACTGGGAGAAGGTCACCGGCAGGGCGTTCACCACGTCGGTGCTCGTGGCGCTCGCGGTGTTCCTGCCGGTCCGCTTCGGCTGGATCTCCGTGGACGGCCCGTTCGGCATCGTCGTCGACGTGCTGTCCGTCATCGGCATCGGCGTCGTCCTCGGCCTGATGGCGTTCGGCTTCTTCGGCGCCGGGGTGGCGAAGATCGTCGGTGTGCTCGCCACGCTGGTGTCCGCGCCGTTCGCCATCGGCTCGCTCCACGAGTACGCGACTCTCTGCGGCTCGCTCGTCGCCTACTCCGTGAGCACCGTCATCTGCTGGGCGATGTCCGCCGGGCAGAAGGAGCGCTTCGACTTCGCCGTCATCGCACAGCGCACCGGTGACTTCGACGACGGCTCCGCCGCGCGGGCGGCCCGCGACGACGCCGGCGCCGCTGTCCCGCGGCAGGCGGCGGACACCGGGACCGGTGCCCCGGACCGGGCGGGTGACGCCAGGACCGGTGCCCCGGGGCGGGCGGGCGACGCCGACGGAGAACCCGAGCCCGCCGCGAGGAAGTGACCGGACCGCAACCGGACAACCAGCAGGAGGCACAGTGACCACCGTCGCTCTCAGCGCGTACATCTTGATGTGGCCCGTCGTCGTGGCCGTCGTCCTGTTCGTGATCAGCCGTGCGTTCTTCCGCGAGTGGGCGGAGGCCCGCCGCAACGGGCGCGGCCTGATCTGAGCACCCACCGGCGCCGCGGACCGGCCGCACGGCCGGCCCGCTGCGCCGGTGGATCACCCGCGTCCCCGGTCACCGGCGGGCAACGGCCTCCCCGGCGAGTCCGGGCCGCGGGTCCGCCCTCCGCTTCCCCGGCCGTGCCGTACGACCTGGTGGCGTACGCCGTGCTGGTGACCGTGGCCGTCGCGGCCGCCGGGCCGCCCGGAGCGCGGTGCCTGCCGGCGTGCGGCCCGTGGCCCGGAGCGGAGCGCCGTCGGTGTCCGGGGCCCGTGAAAACCGGTGGCCGGACGGCCGCGCCGGGTGCCGTCGCCATGCGAGCGGGCCGCCGCCGGGTTTGAATGGCCCGAGTAGCGTCGCACGTCCGGAGCGAGGCAGCCGAGTGGATCCGACCCTGCAGGTGCACGAGCCCGACCAGCCGTCGGGCGGCGTCGTCGTGCTGCTGCTGGACGAGGACGGGACCGTGCTCCAGTGCCCGTCCGCGGCCTTCGGCCTCACCGGTCGCACCGCCTCCGAGCTGCGCGGACGCCCGTTCACGGAGCTGGTTCCGGACTCGGACCGGCAACCCGGGCGACGCGGCGGCCCCGGAGAGATGCAGCAGCTGCGGACGGTCCTGCTGCACCGGGACGGCACCGAGGTTCCGGTCGACGCCGCGATGGTGCCGCTGCCCGACGGCTGCCCGGCCCGCCACGTGGTGTGCCTGAGCCCCGCCCCGACCGACGACAACCCGCGGCACCCGGCGAAGGACCGGGCGCTGCTCCGAGCGATGTTCGAGCAGAACCACTTCGGCCTGGTGGTCCACGGCACCGACCTGGGGATCGAGCGCGGCACGCTGAACTCCTGCCTCCCCGGCGGCTTCGTGACCGACCGGCCGCCACCGGGTGCCCGGCTCTCGGACGCCGTCCTGGACGAGGACGCCGCGGCGATCGAGGAACAGCTCCGCCGGGTCCTGGAGACCGGCGAGCCGGTGATCGACTGGGAGCAGTCCGCCCGGCCGCGGCGGAATCCGGGTGAGGAGCGGATGCTGTCGATGTCGGTGTTCCGGCTCCACGACGGGCACGGCCGCGCACTCGGCGTCGCTGCGGTCTACACCGACGTCACCACCGAGCACGCGGCCCGGCGGCGGCTCCGGCTCCTCCAGGCCGCCGCCGAGCGGCTCGGCCAGAACCTGGACGTCACCGGCAACGCCGAGGAGCTGGCCGAGATCCTCGTACCGTCCTTCGCGGACCTGGTGAGCGTGGACCTGTCCGACTCGGTGTTCGAAGGTCAGGAGACCGGCGCGTTCGTCCCCGGGACCCGGCTGCGCCGGATCGCGGTCGCCTCCGCGGACGGCCGGTGGCCCGCGGAGATCGACCAGCTCGGCGACGTCGTGCGCGCCAGGGAGCAGGAGAGCTTCAACCTCCGCGAGGGTACGAGCCTGCGGGTGGAGGATCTGGAGTCCTGGCGGGACGAGCTGGACCCGGACGAGGAGCGGCGCCGGCTGCTGTTTCCCGACGGCGCGACCTCGGCGATGTTCGTGCCGCTGCACGCCCGGGGCGCGGTGCTCGGGGTGATGGGCCTGTGGCGGCGGGGCGAGCGGGCCCGGTTCGCCGAGGACGATGTGTCACTGATCGAGGAGATCGCCTCCCGGGCCGCCCTGAGCCTGGAGAACGCCCGGCGCTACACGACCGAGCTGCGCACCGTGGAGATGCTGCAACGCAGCCTGCTGCCACCGGCCGGGGTGGACCTGAGCGCGGCGGAGACCGCGGGGACGTACATCCCGGCGAGCACGGCGGCGGGCATGGGCGGCAGCTGGTACGACGTCATCCCGCTGTCCTCGGCCCGGGTCGCGTTCGTCATCGGTGACGTCGTCGGCCACGGCCTGGGGGCGACGGCCACCATGGGCCGGCTGCGGACCGCGGTGCAGACCCTCGCCGACCTGGACATGGCCCCCGAGGAGCTGCTCACCCACCTGGACGACCTCGTCATCCGGCTGGGCTCCACCGAGCCGCAGCCCGGCAACGGCGGGGTGCTCGGCACGACCTGTCTGTACTGCGTGTACGACCCGGTCACCGGACGGTGCAGCATGGCCAGCGCGGGCCACCCGCCGCCCCTGCTGACGTGCCCCGGCGGGCCCACCCACTACGCGGACCTGAAACCGGGACCCGCCCTGGGTTCGGGCGGCATGCCGTTCGAGCCGCTCGACCTGCACCTCACACCCGGGAGCGTACTGGCGTTCTACACCAACAAGCTGGTGGTCCACGGCGGCCGGCCGGCCGGAGCGGAGGAGTCCGGCGGGGGCCGGGCGGGCGCGGAGTCCGGCGAAGGCCGGGAGAGGGCGGAGTCCGGCGGGGGCCGGGCGGGGGACGCGCCGGAGGAGCCCGACGGCTGCGGCGAGCAGCCGTTGCGGCCGCTCGTCGAGGGCGTGGCCACCGCGGTGGAGCGCGGCGGCAGCCCCGCCGAGATCGGGCGGGCGGCGCTCGACCAGGTGCTGACCGAGGTGCCGGCCGACGACGTGGCCCTGCTGGTGGCCCGGGTCCGGGCGCTGGACGAGGGGTCCACCGCAGCCTGGCGGTTCACCGACGACCCCGCCGTCGTCTCCGAGGCGCGCGAACTCGTCATCAACCAGCTGACCACCTGGGGCCTGGACCAGCTGACGTTCACCACCGAACTGATCGTCAGCGAGCTGATCACCAACGCGATCCGCTACGCCGGGGCTCCCATCGGCCTCCGTTTGATCAAGGACCGGACGCTGATCTGCGAGGTCTCCGACCCCAGCCAGACGCAGCCGCACCTGCGCCGGGCCCGGCTCACCGACGAGGGCGGGCGCGGCCTGTTCCTGATCGCCCAGCTGGCCCACCGGTGGGGCAGCCGGTACACGCACTCCGGCAAGACCATCTGGACCGAACAACCCCTGAACGGCGTCCCGGAAGTGCCGCTGGACCTGTTCTGAGCCCCGCTGTCCGGTCGCCCGGGCGCGCCTTCCCGGCCCCGCTGTCCGGTCGCCCGGGCGTGCATTCCGAGCCCCGCTGCCCGGTGGCCCGGGGGCGCCTTCCGTGCCCTGCTGCCCCGGCTGCCCGGCTGCACCCGATGGCCCGCTGCCCGGTGGCCCGCTTGCGCCCGATGGCCCGTTGCCCGGCTGCCCCGCTGCCGGAGCGCGCCGTGTCGCCGACCGCCGCTCCAGCGGCTCAGCCCCCGGCGCGGGCGGCCCGCCGCTCCCGGAGCACCGCGATCGTCCGTTCGCACCAGTCGTGGTTGCCCTGCTCGAACGCGAGACCGCGCAGACACGTCAGATACGGGCCGATGCGCTCGCCGTGCCGCAGGAACTCCTCCTCGCTCCGGTCACCGCGCATGGTGCGCAGCAGCGTGCCGAACAGCTCCGTCTTGGCCCGGGCGACGGCGGCCCGCTCGGTGAGCCGCTCGATCAGCCGGCCGGCGTCGACGTGGTCGGCGGCCTGCACCATGACCGCCAGGTCGTCCCGCAGGAAGGAGGGCTTGGACGCGGAGGCCGTGAACCGGTCCAGTTCGGCCAGCCCGGCGCCGGTGACGCGGAACAGGCGCTTGGTGGGCCGGGTGTCCTGGACGACGTCCCGGCCCGTGACCAGGCCGTCCCGCTCCAGCCGGGCCAGTTCGGCGTAGAGCTGCTGCGGCAGCGCGTGCCAGAAGTTGGCCACCCCGAGATCGAAGGCCTTGGCGAGCTGGTACCCGCTCAACTCCTCGTCCAGCAGCGCCGCCAGTACGGCATGCCGCAACGCCATGGGGCCGCCTCCGTCTCTCCCGTCCCGGCTCACCCTTGCTCCCCGGAGCCTCCTCCCACCATACTCAAAAAAGTGAGTAGTCATATTCATGACCGTGGAGGAGCAGCCGTGACCGCAGCCGAGTCCGTTCGCGAGCCGGGGCCCGGTGCCACGGCCGACCGTTTCCGCACCGCCGTCCACGACGGCGACCTCGCCGCCCTGGACGCCCTGTTCACCGACGACATCCGCTTCTACAGCCCGGTGAAGT
This sequence comes from Streptomyces lycii, assembly GCF_009735685.1. Lineage (GTDB taxonomy): Bacteria > Actinomycetota > Actinomycetes > Streptomycetales > Streptomycetaceae > Streptomyces > Streptomyces lycii. The sequence goes on from NZ_WHPN01000262.1 coordinate 17,771, forward strand.
TCACCCCCTTCGAGGGCAAGCCGCTGGTGCTCGGGCTCTTCCGGGTGCTGCTGCGCACCTTCGAGGACATCCGCTACGTCGGGCACCACGACGGCAGCTCCGGGACGAGCACCGACGGCACCGAGGCCCCCTCGGCGGCCCTGATCTTCCGCGCGAACGTCAACGGCAAGCAGATCCACGGCCTGGACCTGCTGCACCTCGACGAGGACGGCCGGATCAAGGAGTTCACGGTGATGGTCCGGCCGCAGTCCGCCGTGCAGGCACTGGGCGAGGCGGTACTGGCCGGGCTGGTCGCGGACGGCCTGGTCCCGGCACCGCCCGGGCACTGACGACTCCCGGCCACACGCCCCGGCCCCGGCTCGGGCCGGGGACGGGATCGCGCCGGATCGCGCCGGATCGGGCCGGGCCGGGGGCGGGATCGGGCGAGGCCGGGTCGGGGCCGGGCCGGTCAGATCGGTTCGAGTCGGGTCCGGGTCCGGACCCCGGCCCAGGAGCCCCGGGGCCGGGGTCCGGTCCGGTCCGGTCCGGTTCAGGCCTGGACTTCAGTCCCGGCATCCCTCCCGGGCCCGGTTTCGGCTTCCGCCCCGGGCCCGGTTTCGGCTTCCGCCCCGGTCTCGGTGCCGGGCAGGAACGTCGCGACGTAGGCGGCCAGTCGGGCCCGGAGTTCGTCTACCGGCATCCGCTCCACCCCCGTGAGATGCGTGATCAGATCCGCGCGAACCGCCGCCAGCAGCGCGTGCGCGGTGAAGCCGGCGCCTTCCGGGTCGACGACGCGGGCCAGCGACTCGCGCAGCGTCGCGTGCCACCAGGTGTACGACGGGCTCTGGTACGGGCTCGCCGCACCCGCCTCCTCCAGGGCGAGGTGCAGCGCGCCGTTGTCGACCTTGTGGCGGACGGCGGCGTCCAGCAGCGCCGGGACGCGCTCGCGCGGCGGAGTGCCCGGACCCAGTGGCGCCGGGCCCTCCGCGACGGCCCGGCGCAGCGGGGCGGACCGCCGCTCGGCCAGGGCCTGGAGCAGCCCGGTGCGGTCCGTGAAGGCGCGGAAGACGGTGCCCTTGCCGACCCCCGCCGCCGCCGCGACGGAACTCATGCTGACCCCGGCCGGACCACTGCGGGTGAAGAGGGCCTCGGCGGCGTCCAGCACGGCTTCACGGTTGCGTACGGCATCGGCCCGCCGCCTCGGCTCCGGCGCCGCACCCGCCCGGTCCGGTGTCACGCCCGCCCGGCCCGGCGCCGCGTCCGCCCGGTCCGGTGTCACACCCGCCCGGTCCGGTGTCGCACCCGCGCGCCCCGGCGCGGTTCCCGGCGTCGACTCCGCCATCCATGGCCTCCTCTTGCAAAGCGGACCGTCGGTCCGTATCTTCATTAGCGGACCGGCGGTCCACATCTTAACGGACGACCGCGCCTGTCACGCCCCTGCCCGTACCCACCGCGAGGAGCCCCCATGACCCGTCCCACCAGCCCGGAACAGTTGTTCCGCCACGGGCTGCGCCTGCTGCTCGACAAGGACACCGACGGCTGGGTCGGTCTGTGCGCCGACTCGTGCGTCTTCGAATTCCCCTACGCCCCCGAGGGCTTCCCGCGCCGCCTGGAGGGCCGGGCCGCCGTGGCCGACTACATGCGGGGCTATACGGACCACATCGACCTGCGGGAGATCCCCGAAACGACGGTCCACCGGACGGAGGATCCGCGCACGATCGTCGCCGAGTTCCGCGCCACCGGGCGCCTGGTCGCCACGGACGAGCCGTACGCGATGTCGTACGTCATGGTGCTCACCGTCGAGCAGGGCAGCATCGTCCACTGCCGCGACTACTGGAACCCGCTGGGCCTGCCCGGCTCCGCGCACGGCGGCCTTTCGCCCTTCGCGTCCGCCACCGGAACGTCCGCCGGAACGTCCGCGTGACCGCCCGCACGACCGCTCGCACGACCGCCAGCGGCGAGATCTTGGTGACCGGCGCCACCGGCACGACGGGCAGCCGCCTGGTGAGCCGGCTGACGCGGGCGGGGCACCCCGTCCGGGCCGCGAGCCGCACGGCCGGACGGTCCGCCACCGCGAGCGCGACAGCCGGACGGACCACCGCCGTCACCACGGCCGGACGGACCACCACAGCGGCCACAGTCACCGCAGCCACGAGCACGGCAGCCACCGCCACCGCCACCGGGGGCACCCGGACCACCGAGGACACCGGGGCCACCGAGGACACCCGGGCCACCGCGCCCGGACGGACGGCCGCCCCCGTCGCCGCCGCAGCCGTACCCGTGACGTTCGACTGGTACGACCCCGCCACCCACGACGCGGCCCTCGACGGCGCCACCGGCGTCTACCTCGTACCGCCCGTCGGATCCGCCGACCCGGCCGCCGTCATGCTGCCCTTCCTCGACCGGGCCCGGCGCGCCGGAGTGCGCCGGGCGGTGCTGCTCAGCTCGTCCCAGGTCGCCCGCGGCGGGCCGCTCACCGGGATCGTGCACCGGGGCGTGACCGAGCTGTTCGGGGAGTGGGCGGTGCTGCGCCCGTCCTGGTTCATGCAGAACTTCACCGGCCGGCACCTCCACGCCGACAGCATCCGCGCCACCGGCGTCCTCACGACCGCGACCGGCGACGGCCGGGTGGCGTTCGTCGACGCGGAGGACATCGCCGCCGTCGCCGCCCAGGCCCTCACCGACCCGGCACCGCACAACACGGACTGGGTCCTCACCGGCCCGGAAGCCCTGTCGTACGACGCCGTCGCGGCGGTCGTCACCGGGGTCACCGGCCGCCCCGTACGCCATGACGCCGTGCCGGAGGAGGAGATGCGCGCACGTCTCGCCCGGGAGATGCCGGCGGAATTCGCGGCCGTGCTCGCGGGCCTGGACCGGCTGATCGCGGGCGGAGCGGAGGACCGGGTCACGGACGCGGTGGAGCGGGTCACGGGACGGCGGCCGCGGTCCTTCGCCGACCATGCCGCGGCCCACGCCGAGGCGTTCACGGCGGGCTGACCGCCGCCCCGATCCCCGTCCGGTCGAGGTAGGCGTACAGGGCGGCGGATGCCCTCAGCCTGCGCAGACTGCGGCGGCGCAGGTCCTGTTCGTGCTCGGCGAGGGCTTCCCGTACGCGCTCCGGGTCACCGGTCGCGCGGAGTTCGTCGAGGACGGCGCGGACCGCGTCGAGCCGGTGGAGGCGGCGCCGCAGCAGCGCGGCGAGGTGCGCCATCCGGACCTCCGGCCCGGGGTAACGGCGGTATCCCGTCGGCGCTTCGCGTTCCGGCCGCAGCAGCCCCCGGTCCTCCCAGAGCCGCAGCACCGGCGTCGCCACACCCACCTCCTCGGCCACCTCGCCGATACGCAGTCCGCGCCGGGCCCCGGCCGCCCGGGAACGGTCACGGGCCGGGTGGTGGCCGCGGGCCCCGGCTCGTTCGCGGGCCCGGGAGGCGGACTCGGCCTCGTCCAGGATCGCGCCGAGCGCCTCCTCGGCCTTCGCCAGCTCGGCCCGTTCCCGGGCCAGTTCGGCGTGGCTCGCGTCGAGGGCGGCGAGCGCGGTGCCGGGGTCGCCCGCGTGGACGGCGCGCAGGACGGCGCCGGTGGTCGGCCAGCCGTGCCCGAGGGCCGCTTCCCGGGCGGCCAGGAGGGCTTCGGCGTGGACCCGGGTGTAGACCCGGTAGCCGCTCGCCGTCCGTTCGACCGGCGGCAGGATTCCCGTGTCGGCGTAGTTGCGGATCTGCTGGACGGAGATGCCCGCCAGTCGGGCGAGGTCGGCGGCGTTCGCAGCCGGTCTGTCGTCACCCGGTCACGTTAACGCGGTGGCGCGGCGATGCGGTTTGAGACTTTTCCGGTCTTCGAAGCGTCTTCTCCAGTGCTTTTCTGCGGAAAGTCCCCAGTAGCACTTGAATGAGACGATTGAAGCCCGAGCCGGTGGCCCCACCGGCGGTGCCGGCAGCAGCGGATACGGAGGCGGGCGTGAAATTCGTTCTCGAGGTCGACATGGGCGACACGGCGTTCGGCGGTGAGGCGGCCGCTGAACTCGGCCGGATCCTGCGGTACTGGGGCGGCAATCTGCACCACTACGACCTGAAGCCCGGCGACGGCTCCGCGCTCTACGACTCGGCCCACCGCGAGGTCGGGAGCTGGCGGGTGACCGCGGCCGGGGAGTCCTGACCGCGCCCCCCGGATTTGCCGGAACGGCAACAACAGTGGTGGTGAGGGGCCGTACCGCGCATGCTCGGTCACAGCCGCTGTGCGCGGGGTGCACGTCGAGGACGAGCCACGGGCCGTCCGCCGGTGACTCCATGGACGATCCTGTGAGTGATCCGCGGTGATCCACGGTGATCCGCGGTTGGTTCACGGGTGGTCCTGGGTGGTCCTCGGACGGTTTCCGGACCGTCGGCGGGACCGTCCCGGGCACGGCGCACTCGCAAGCACCGGCACCCGGAGAGCCCGCGGTGCCGCCCGGAGAGCCCCGGAGGATCCATGCCGCAGCAGCCCGCCGCCCCGCCCGCCCTCGACGTCATCCACCGGCTGGTTCCCTCCCCCGCCGGCCGCGTCCATCTGGTCGAGCAGGGCTCCGGGCCCCTGGTGCTGCTCGTGCACGGGTTCCCGGAGTCCTGGTACTCCTGGCGGCACCAGCTTCCCGTGCTGGCCGCCGCCGGTTATCGCGCCGTGGCCGTCGACGTACGGGGCTACGGGCGCTCCTCCCGGCCCGAGGGCGCCGACGCGTACCGTATGCGCGAACTCGTCGAGGACGCCGCCGCCGTCGTACGGGCCCTCGGCGAGGAGTCCGCGGTGGTCGTCGGCCACGACTGGGGTTCGGGCATCGCCGCCCACTCGGCCCTCCTGCGGCCGGACGTCTTCCGCGCCGCCGGACTGCTCAGCGTGCCGTACGCCCCGCCCGGCGGCCCCCGTCCCAGCGATCTCTTCGCGGAGTTGGGCGGCGGGGACGCGGAGTTCTACGTCAGCTACTTCCAGGAGCCCGGCCGGGCCGAGGCCGAGATCGAGCCCGACGTGCGCGGCTGGCTCGCGGGCTTCTACGCGGCCCTGTCCGCCGACACCATGCCCGCACCGGACGCGCCGGACCCGCACTTCGTGAGCCGCGGCGGGACGCTGCGCGACCGGTTCCCCGGCGGGCGGCTTCCCGGCTGGCTCGGAGCGGGCGATCTCGACGTCTACGCCGGAGAGTTCGAGCGCACCGGCATGACCGGCGCGCTCAACCGCTACCGCGCCCTCGACCGCGACTGGGAGGACCTGGCCGGTCACGCCGGTGCCCCGGTGCGGCAGCCGTCCCTGTTCATCGGCGGCGCCCTGGACGCCTCCACCGTCTGGATGAGCGATGCCGTCAAGGCGTTCCCGGACACCCTGCCCGGGCTGGTGTCCTCGCACATCCTCGACGGCTGCGGGCACTGGGTGCAGCAGGAACGCCCCGAGGACGTCAACCGGTTGCTGACCGAGTGGCTGGCCGCGCTGCCGGCCGCCGACTGACGGCGGGAGCGGCGGCGGGCGGCGGGCGGCAGGCAGCGGGCAGCGGGCAGCGGGCAGCGGGCAGCGGGCAGCGTAGACGAGACGGAACCGGGGAGGGCTTGGGAACGGCGGGAAGGGGCGGGAAGAAGCCACCCCGGACGGGGCCCGGAAAGGGGTCGCCTCGGGGCGGGCCGGAAGCGAACGGCCGCGGCGACCCGTGGTGTTGCTCCGCGAAAAGCCCCGCGTCGCCCACCGGCCCGGTGAGACCATCACCGGATGAGGGCTAATCGGCTCGGACGCAGCGCGGTGGAGGTCACGGAGCTGGGCTTCGGCGGCGGATCGATCGGCGGGCTCTACGCCCCGCTGGACGACGCCACCGCCGCGGGCGCGCTGGCCGCCGCCTGGGACGCCGGCATCCGCTACTTCGACACCGCCCCGCACTACGGCATCGGGCACTCCGAGCGCCGCACCGGGGGCCTGCTGCGCGGCAAGCGGCGCGAGGAGTTCACCCTGTCGACCAAGGTCGGGCGGCTGCTCGTGGAGCAGGACCCGGCGGGCCGTACGGACGAGAGCTTCGAGGTGCCCGCGACGCACCGCCGGGTGTGGGACTTCACCCGTGACGGCGTCCTGCGCAGTGTCGAGGACTCACTGGACCGGATGGGCCTCGACCGCGTCGACGTGCTGTTCCTGCACGACGCGGAGAACCACTTCGAGGAGGCGCTGCGCGAGGGATTCCCGGCGCTCGCCGAGTTGCGCGCGCAGGGCGTGGTCGGGACAGTCGGGGCGGGCATGAACCACACCGCCGAACTGGCCCGGCTCGTACGGGAGACGGACGCCGACGTGGTGATGCTGGCCGGCCGCTACACCCTGCTGGAGCACGGCGACCCCCTCGACGACCTGCTGCCCGCCTGCGTCGAACGCGGCGTCTCCGTGCTGGCCGCCTCCGTGTTCAACTCCGGCCTGCTCGCCGCCGAACGGCCCGCCGAGGGGGCCCGCTACGACTACGCCCCCGCCCCGGACGGCCTGCTGCGGCGCGCGCACCGCCTCGCCGACGTCTGCGAGTCCCACGGCGTGACGCTCCCGCAGGCGGCGATGGCGTTCCCCCTGCGGCACCCCGCCGTCGCGGGCGTGGTGCTGGGGATGCGCACGGCCGAGGAGGTGCGGCGCAATGTCGCGGCGTTCGACACGGCCCTCCCGGGCGGGCTGTGGGACGACCTGCGCGGCGAGGGCCTGCTGGACGAGCGGGCCCCGGCCGCCGGCTGAACGACCGCGGCGGGCCGGCCCGGGCTGCGTCCCCGGGTCGGCCGCCGGGCCGTCCCCGATCCGCTCCGGTCCGTCCTCGGTCCGTCGTGGGTCCGTCCTCGGTCCGTCGTGGGTCCGTCCTCGGTCCGTCGCCGGTCCGCCCTCGGTCCGTCCCTGGCCGGTCGCCGGTCCGTCCCTGAGCCGCCGTACGTCCGTGCCGCGTGCCCGCGGTCGGCCTCCGCGGCTCCTCCGTGCCGCCTGCGTGCCTCCTCCGGACCATCCGAGAGCGCCCCGGGACCGCGCCTGGGCCACCCGATACCGACCGGCGGCGGAAAACCGGTGCGCGCGGCGAGCCGCGCCCCTACCGTCGCAGTGTCCGACAGATGAGACCAGTGACAGCGGAGGGCGGAAAGTGGCCGGGGAGAGACCGCGCGTGTACGAGATCCGGGTGCAGGGGTGCGCCGGGACGGATGAAGCGCTCGCGCTCCAGGAGCCGATCGCGCGGACGCTGTGCCCGGAACCGGAACACGCGGGCCCGTGCGCCGTGCCGTGGGACATCACGCTCGGCGACACGGACGAGCCCGTGCTCGTCGTGGGCGTCTACACGACCCGCGAACGGGCGGCGGAAGCCGCTGGACAGGTGCGCGAGGTGGTGGGCGGCACGCTGTCGGTGGTACTGGGCGAGGGAGACCCGGGGCGGTTCGAGACCCTGGTCGAGCAGTACCGGATCGAACACGGGACCGGCCTGGTGTGACACCCCGCCGGACCCGGCGTCCCGCCCGCGCATCGCCCGCCCTCCTGCCCGCCTCGGCCGTACGGACACCGCGACCGGGAGCGGGCCCGGACCCCCGGGAGCGGGAGCGCGACCGGGTCCGGGAGCGGGTCCGGGTCCGGGTCCGCAAACGGCATCGGCCCGGGAACGGGAAGCGGGTCCGCAAACGGCACCGGCGGGGAACGGGAACGGGTCCGGGAGCAGGCCCGCAAAGGCACCGGCCCGGGAGCGAGTCCGGGACCCGTTCGTCAACGGCACCGGCCCGGGAGCGGGTCCGGGAGCGCGCCCGCAAACGGCACCGGGTCCGGGAACGGCCCGGCCCCGAGAGCACGGCCGGGGCCGAGAACGGCACGGGGCCGAGAACGGGACGGGCCCGGGAGCAGGCCGGTTCGACAGCGGCACCGGGCCGACGTCGACTCGGCACCGGGGGAGAACGGCCGCGTGCCGACGACTCGTCACAGCCACGCTCCCCGCGAGGTTCCCCCGCCCCGGCTTGTCTCGCCTCCCGCGAGGTTTCCCTGCCCGGGGCTTCCCCCCGCCCCGAGGCTTCCCCCGCCTCGGGTCCCGCCCGCCGCCGGGTTTCACCCGACCCGGGCGCACGCCCGGGTTTCGCCGCCCCGGGGTTTCACTCGGCGCCAGGTAGCGCTCGCCACAGGGCTTCACCCGCCCCGGCTCTCGCCCGCCACCACCCCGGGTTTCATGCCCCGCCGGGCGTCCACGTCTCTCCGTACGTCCTCCGGATACGGGTCAGGAGGGCCGGGGTCCAGTGGTCGCCGTAGCGCCGTCGCAGTTCCGGCAGGCGCCAGTCCGCCCCGGTCACGGTGCCCCGGCACAGGCCGCCCGGGGCACCGCAGGCGCAGTCGACGGTGAAGTCCGGGTCGGCGGTGCTGGTGGCGTAGTCGCTGGTCACCTCGGCACCGGCCGGGATGTCACGGCGCGCCGCGAGGGTGTACGGGCCGGTCCACCACAGGTTCGGGTCGCAGCTGTGATTGCTGTAGCCGGCGGTGCGCCGGGCCGGCAGCACCAGGTGCCATGCCTCCGTGACGGCGATGGTGTCGACGTACGGGCGGTCCGGCTGCCGGGCGGCCTCGGCGAACAGCTCCTGGAGTTCGGCCCAGGTGACGAGTCTCCCGCCGAACCGGATGACGACCGTCCCGGCCGCGACGGGGTCACGGGTGAACAGTCCCGTGCCCGCGATCGGTGACGGGCGGGCTTCCAGCGCGGGGTGCAGCCGGCAGTCCGGCTCGGGGGGCTCCAGCACCCGTCCAGCATGCACGGCACGGTGCGGGCGCGGCAGTCCTTCACCGGCCGCACCGGTACCGCACGCCCGGACGGAGCCCGGCGTTCCGTCCGCGGTGTCCCGCCCCGGCGGCGGCCCGTCCGCAAGCCGGACCACACCGTCCGGCCGGCGCCCGGCCCGCACGCCCGCCCGCCCGGTCCGCACCCCCGAACAGCCGACACCCCCCGACCCGGCCGCACCACCCGAACAGTCCGCATCCGCCGAACAGATCCCACAGCCCGCACAGTTCACACGTCCCGCACAGTTCACACAGTCCGGAACAGACCGCACACGCCCACCCCCCGTTTCACTCGTCCGCACGACCCACCAGCTCGCACGGTCCCCGCCGCCCACCCGTTCGACCGCGCCGCGCGGTCCGTACGCCTCGCACGCCTCCGGGGCGTACGGACCGCCGGCCCCGCTGCGGCGCCGGGCGCCCGGGGGCGGAGCAGCCCGCGGCCGGGGGCGGCGGGAAACCGGTCGCGGCCGCTCCCCCGTCCCCGCCGCCGGGCGCCCGGCCCGCCCGTACCGCAAGCGCCCGTCCCCTGAGCACCCCCGCCCGGAGCCCCCCGTACCGCACGCGCCCGCCCCCGGAGCACCCGTACCGCAAGCCCCCGTGCCGCAAGCCCCCGTGCCGTACGCACCCGTGCCGTGAACGCCAGGGCGGTAAGCGTCGGGGCCGTAAGCGTCAGGGCCGGTGGAACCCGACCTCCGGGTTCTCCGGTGTCGGGCCGTCCAGCAGCGGCTGCGGCACGCCCCGCAGGTGCTGGTCGAAGAAGGCCGCGACATAGTCGCGGGTGATCTGCTGCGAACGCTCCCCGGACAGCGACGCCTCCGGGTCGGTGATGCCCAGCTGGTCGCCGAACACGGGGAAGTCCGTGAACGTCATGTGGCCGGAGCCGGTGACGGTCAGCCAGCGCTTCCAGCCGTCCAGCCGCGCCCAGTCGCGCGGCCAGCTCTCGTCCCCGGTGTCCGGGCCGTGCGACGCGGCGGTGCCGAGCAGCATGAAGGGACGGCCGTCGAGCCCGGTGGCCGGGACCGGGTCGAAGAAGGTCCCGTCCATGTTGACGCCCGCCCGCACCCGGTCGTCGGCGGCCATGGTGGACGCGGTGCTGTTGCCGCCGATGGAGTGCCCGGCCATGCCGATCCGCCGCCGGTCGATCATGCGGGCGTGCGGCCAGGGCGAACGATGACCCGTCAGCCGGTCGAGGACGAAGGAGAGGTCCTCGGCACGGCCGCGGGCGACCGCGTCGTAGCCGGTCTGCTCGGCCTTCTCGCAGGCGACGCAGGTCAGCGTCCGGCCGCCGGGAAACGCCGTGCCGAAGGACTCGTACGCGTGGTCGACCGTCGCGACGACATAGCCGCGGCTCGCCAGGTCCTCGGCGAGGGTCGTCAGGGTGGCACGGTTCAGCGAGAAGCCGGGCGAGAGGACGACCAGGGGGTGTTGGCCGGGCGCGGGGCGGGCGCCCGGGCGGGCGTGGGTGCGGGTGCCGGCGAGGGACTGGGCGGGTACCGAGTCCGCCAGGTCGTTGGCCTCCAGCAGGAGCCGGGCCTCCTCGGCCGTCATGTACGGCGCCGGGGCACCGCCGCTGCCCGGGCGCGCCGGGTGATGCACGGTCACCATGAGTTCCCGGGGGCCCGACCCCGGCACCCAGGGGTCGCGGCGGTCGGTGTCGGTGAGGTGCAGGGTGTCGTGGCCGACCGCGTACGGGCCGGTCGGCGCGGGCAGCCGGAGGCGGGCGCTGCGCCGGTCCGGGGCGTCGTCGCGCACGGCGGTGACCGCGGCGTCCGGCCACGCGGACACGGGCGCGGGCAGGTGCGCGGTTCCGCGCGCGGGCGCCGGCACGGGCGGGGCCGGAGCCCCGGCCCCGGAGGCAGCGGACGCGGACCCGGACACAGCGGATCCCGGCGCGAACGCGGCCGCGGCGGGAACCGGCGCGGACACGGGCGCGGCGACGGCACCTGCCGCTCCCAGGGCGGGCAGTGACACGGTCAGTGCGAGCACGGTGGCTGCGGCAACACAGCGGCTCTTGTCCATGTCCGGGAACGTTAGCCAGCGGGGCCGGGCGGCCGCGTCGCTTCCCGGTCGGAGCCGGAGATCCGCCGCGCAGCCGATGCCCTGCCGCCCCCTCCTCCCGGCGAGTGATCCGCGACCCGGACCCCGGCAGCCCCGCCCGGCCCCGGTGACCGCGCTGACGTGCCGCTTCACGGCCCGCCCGGCCGCCCGCGGACATCAGGGCCGGTGGAGACTGGCGGCATGGAACCGACCTGTGACGCGGCAACCGCCCACGCCTGGACCGCTCTCGGCGGCCGCGGGGACCCGGCGGCGCACGTGGCCCACGACGAGGTGCGCGGCGCGCTGCCCGCCCGGCTCCCGGTGCGGGAACTGGCGCGGGCGACCGTCGGCGCGTGCTCCCTGGCGGCGGCGGAGCTGCTGGCCCTGCGCAACGGCGGGCCCGTCCCGCCGGTACGGGTGCACGAAGGAGCGGTGGCCACGGCCTTCGTCAGCGAACGGCACCTGCGGATCGACGGCCGCGCCCCGCGGTCGTTCGCGCCGCTGTCCGGCTTCTGGCGGGCGTCCGACGGCTGGGTGCGCACCCACGCCAACTACCCGCACCACCGGGCCCGGCTGCTCGCCGCCCTGGGCATTCCGGACCACGGCGGCGGGAGCGCCGCGGACCGGGGGCTGACGGAGCGGTTCGCGCAGGAGCTGGCCTCCCGCCCCGCGTGGACAGTGCAGGAGACCGTCCACGCGGCGGGCGGCCTGGCGGTGGCGGTCGCCCCGGCCCCCGGTCCGGCGGTTGCCGCCGGGACGCGGCCCCCGCTCGTCGAGCGGCTGCCCGTCCCGCCCGCCGCAGGGCCCGCCGGCTCCCGGACGCTGCGTCCCGCGCCGTTGCCGGCCGAGGGGGTGCGGGTCCTCGACCTGACCCGGGTCATCGCCGGGCCCGTCGCCACCCGCACGCTCGCGCTGCTCGGCGCCGACGTGCTGCGCGTCGACTCCCCGCGGCTGCCCGAGGACCCGGACGCCCACGCCGACACCGGCGCGGGCAAGCGTTCGACGCTGCTGGACCTCGCGGCCCCGGCGGGGCGGCGCGCGTTCGAGGCGCTGCTGGACTCGGCCGATGTCGTCGTCACCGGTTACCGGCCGGGCTCCCTGGATCCGCTCGGCCTGTCCCCGGAGGAGCTGCTCGAACGGCGCCCGGATCTGGTCGTCGCGCAGCTCCGCGCCTGGGACCCGGCGGGTCCGTGGGCGGACCGGCGGGGCTTCGACAGCCTCGTGCAGGCCGCGACCGGCATCGCCGCGATCGAGGCCGCCCCGGACGGCACCCCGGGCGTGCTGCCCGCGCAGGCCCTGGACCACGGCACGGGGTATCTGCTCGCGGGGGCGGTGCTGCGCGCCCTGAGCGACCGTCACTCCGGCGGCGGCGGGCACCTGCTGCGGCTGTCCCTGGCGGGCACCGCGTCCTGGCTGCTGCACGGCATCACCCCGGCGCCGCCGCCGGCCGGGGTCGAGCCCTGTTCCGCCGGGCCGTGGCTCGCCCGGACGGCCTCGCCGTACGGAATCCTGCGCCACGCCCTCCCGCCGGTGCACTACCAGGGCGCCCCCGCCAACTGGGCCCGTCCGCCCTCCCGCTGGGGCACGGACGAGCCGCGCTGGCTCTGACGGCCGGTGCTGCCCGGGCTCCCGCTGCGGGGTGCTGCCGGCTCCGGCGGCCGGTGCTGCCGGGCTCCCGCGGCCGGTGCTGCCCGGCTCCGGCGGCCGGTGTTCAGGCCGTGCCCAGTGCCTCCAGCCGCCGCGTCACCGCTTCCGACTCCGGCGTGCCCAGGTCGGTGAAGAGGCCCAGGGCCCGGTGCCAGTGGGTACGCGCCGCGTTCAGATCACCCAGGACGGCGTGGCAGTGCGCGATGCCGTCCTGGGCGCGGGCCTGCTGGTAACGGTCGCCGAGGTCGGCGGCGAGTGCCGCGGCCTGCCGGTGGTAGCGCAGCGCCCGGGTGGGGGCGGATTCCTCGGCCATGGCCTGCGCGGTCTGTCCCAGCTCGATCAGCACGTCCGTCTCGCCGGTGTAGTTGCCGGTCTCACGGGCGAGGGCCAGCGCCTGCCGCAGATGGGCCAGCGCCTCCTGATGACCGCCCGACTGCCGGTGCACGGAGCCCAGGCTGCCCAGCAACCGTCCCTCGCCGACCCGGTCACCGGTGCGGCGGATGCAGGCCAACAGCTCCAGCCCGAGGGCGATGATCTGCTCCGGCTGCTCGTAGACCTTCTCGTAACGGCCCAGCGGCTCGTACAGCACGGCCCGTCTGCCGGTCCGCGCCGGACCGGCGGCGGACGAGCCGTGGGCGTCGGCCACGGCGCGGGCCGTCGCCAGGGCGGCGGTGAAGTGCTCACCGGTCTCCGCGCGGTGGCCGAGGAACTGGTGGACCTCGCCGATGCAGCCCAGCGAGCGGCACTCGCCGATCCGGTCACCGATCACCCGGTACTGCTCCAGGGCCCGGCCCAGCGCGTCGAGGGTGTCGGGGCAGCGGCCCAGCCGCCAGTACGTGAGGCCGAGGTTGGTGAGCGCCCAGGCCCGGTCGTCGGGGTCCGGGGTGCGGGCGCCGTGGGTGTGCAGGACCTCGGCCTCCTTGTAGTGGCCGCAGGTGTCGAGGTAGCGGAAGAGGATGGCCGACAGCCGCCCGGCGTGACGCGGGTCGCCGTGGTCGGCCGCGCTCGCGGCGGTGGCGATGAGCCCGGCCCACTCGGCGGCCAGCCACGCGGTGGCGGCGGAACGGTCGGGGAGAACGGGCGCCGGTGCGCCCTGCTCCGGCAGGAGGCCGCGCGCGTCTGCGGCTGCGGCCGCAGACGGGACAGGGGCAGCGGCAGGGACAGGGGCAGGAGCTGGGTCCCGAGTCGCCGGACCGCGAGCATCCGGATCGTGGGCCGTCGGCGGATCCGCCGCCGCCCCGGCCCGCCGTTGCGCACCGCCCGGCGCCCCGCCGTCCCGTGCCCCTTCGACCCGCACCCCGCCGTCCAGCGACTCCCCGCCCCGTGCCGCACCCCCGCCTGCCGCGATCGTGTCGCCTGCCGCGCCCGCCCGCGCCGGGTCCGCGCCGCCCGCTGTCCCGGCCGGCCGGCCGTGCGGCGCCTCGTGCGGGGCGTAACGGTCCATGGCCCGCGCCGCCGTGTCCCAGTAGTGCTCCACCAGCCGGGTGAACGCGGCGCGGCGGGCCTGGCCCGGGTCCTCGTCGTGGGCGCGGCCGGTGGCGTAGATGCGCACCAGGTCGTGGAACTCGTACCGCCCGGGGGCCGGTCTGCGCAGCAGGTTGGCGGCGAGCAGGGTGCCGAGGTGACGCCGGGTCGTCTCCAGGCCGGAGCCCGCGAGCGCGGCGGCCGCGTACGCGTCGGTGTCCTGGCCGGGGTGCAGGGACAGCAGGCGGAACACGCGGCGGCAGTCCTCGTCCAGCCCCTCGTAGGAGAGACCGAGCGCCAGCTCGACCCGGTCGTCGAACTTGAGCTGCGAACGGTGTCCCCGGAGGCGTTCCAGGTGATCGGCCAGCGTCCAGCCGTGACTGGACCTGATGCGGCTGGCCACCACGCCCAGCGCCAGCGGGAGATGACCGACGGAGTCCGCGATCTGTCCGGCGGTGGCCAGGTCGGTGTCGATACGGTCCGCGCCCGTCATCTCGCGCAGGAGTTGCAGGGCCTCGCCGGGCGTGAACACGTCCAGCCGCAGCCGCCGGGCTTCGGCGAGACCGGACATGGCGTGCCGGCTGGTGACGAGCGTCAGCGCGGACCGCGGACCGGGGAGCAGGTGGCGCACCTGGTCCTCGTCCACGGCGTTGTCCAGCACGACGAGCGTGCGCCGGCCGGACAGCCGGGAACGGAACTCGCGGGCGCGGGAGGGCGTATCGAGCAGCCGGATGCGGTCCGGCGACATGCCGAGGCGACGCAGGAACCCCTCCAGTACGGCGGCCGGGTCGGCGGGCGGCGCGTCGGCCGCGTAGCCGCGCAGGTTGACCCAGAGGACGGTGTCGAGGCGGTGCTGCCGCCGGAGCCGGTGGGCGGCGTGCACGGCGAGGGTGGTCTTGCCGACGCCCGCCATGCCCTCGATGACGGATATCGGCGGCGGGGCGGGGACGCCGGTGGTCCCGGGAGGGGCAGCGGCGGCGTCCGGGCCGCCGGCCGCGGCCGGGGTGTCCTCGGGAGCGGTGCGCGGGCCGGGCAGGACCCGGGCGTCGAGGAGCCGTGCCAGCTCGGCGCTCCGTCCGGTGAACGCCGTTGGTTCGTCCGGCAGCGTGCCGGACACCGTGACGACGGCGGCCTCGGCGGCCTCGCCGACGATCCTCGCGTACGCCGTCCGCCACCGCACGGCGGCCGTCTCGTCGCCGCGCAGGACCCGGGCGATGTCGACGACGAGGTCCACGTTCAGCCGGGAGCGGCCGAGCTGGAAGCAGCGGTGCACGGTGTCGTAGCTCGGCAGCTCCGGGATGCCCCGGGCCTTGCGGGACCGGACGACCTGACGGTGCACCTCGCGCTCCGACAGGCCCGACCAGCCGCGCAACTCCCTGAGCCGGCAGACCAGTTCGTCGACGGACCGTGCGCCACTCGGTACCGGCGGCTCCATAGGACTTCCCCTCCCGCGCTGGTAATCGACCGGACACGAAGAGTGTCCATCCCCGGTCAGGAGAGTAGTGCATATTCCACCCTGACCGGGTTTGCACGGGAAACGGGACGCCGTCGTACGGGCGGCCGCATGCTGGGCGGGCACCGGCCGACGGCATTGCGTGGTCCGCACACGCGGGGGAATGCCCGGCCGACCGGTGACCGGGGCCCGGGGAGGCGGCGTGGCAGCGTCGCGGGCCCCGGCCGCCGGCAGCGTCCGGGCCGCGGGGGACCGGCCCGTCCGCTGCCGTCAGCGGTGCGAACGGGCTGGCGGCTGACCGGGTTTGCACGGAAAGCGGGACCCGGCGGCACCACCGGCCGCACCGTTGAACCGGCGCCCTCCGACGGGCGCCGCGAGGCCGGAAGCACTGGGGGGTGCCCATGGCCACCGGTGGCAGGGGGTTTCGGGGAGGCGGCCTGGTCAGCCGTGGGACCCCCCGCCACCGGGCCGATCCGGGCCGCCCCGATCCGCCCTCTCCCGTCGCGGATTCGCCGCTTACCGCCGCTTCCCCCGCTTACCGTCGCGGTTCGCCGCCTTCCCGCCCGGTTCGCCGCCGGGGCCCGGCCGGGGCCGCCGCGGCTCCTGCTCAGACCTGGCCGAGGTCGGACGTGACCCAGCGCTGCGGACGCATGTGGAGGACGATCTGCTCCCCGTGGTCCTTCCAGGCGAACTCGACGTACGGCTCGACCTTCTCGGCGGGCAGGTAGCGCGCCGAGATCTGCCGCAGCCCCTCCAGGGTCGCGGGCTCGGTGCCGGTGACCGGGCCCTCCACCGACACGTAACGGATCGTCGGCTCCAGCCGGTCCACCATCAGCGAGAAACGGCCCGCCCGGGCGATCAGTTCCGCCTTGCGGGAGTCCTTCGCCGTCATGATCCAGATGTCGCCGCCGGGCTCGTACCAGTACCAGATGGGGACGGTCAGCGGAGCCCGTCCCTCCCCCGCGTCCACCGCCAGCGCGGCGATGTGCGGCTCGGCCAGGAACTCTTCGCGCTCTTCTCGGGTCAGTGCCACCTGTACTCCTTCGTACGGCTCCGTGCGACGGGCCTGCCTCGTGTGGACACTCGCACACAGCCTCGGCGGCGGCCACGATATTCCGCCTCCGGCGGCGCGCCCGTCCCCGTCCGGCGGCGCGCCCGTCCCCGTCCGGCGGCGCGCCCGTCCTCCTCCGGCGGCGCGCCCGCGTCACCGCGCAGGCCGCCGCCCCGCGCGCAGGCTCAGACCGCGGCCAGCTCCAGAAGGGCGACCGCGCCCGCGCGGTGCACCCCCAGGACCGTCAGACCGGCCGTCCGGGCGAGATCCGTCAGCGCGGGGACGTCGCGTTCCCGGCCGCCGAGGTACATGAGCATCCACATGTCCATCTCGGTGCTCGGCTCCTCGCCCTCGGCCCCGATGCGCTCCGCGACGAAGACCGAACCGCCCCGGCCCGCCGCCTCCGCGCAGCGGCGCAGGATCCGTACCGCGTCCCGGTCGTTCCAGTCGTGCAGCACCGACGACAGCAGATACCCGCCCGCACCCGCCGGGACCTCCTCGAAGAAGTCGCCCGCCACGGCGTCCGCGCGGTCCGCCAGCCCGGCCTCGGCCAGCTTCCTCCGGGCCCCCTCCACGGGGCCGGGCAGGTCGAACACGGTGCCCCGCAGGCCGGGATGGGCGCGCAGCACCGCGCCGAGCAGGGCGCCGCTGCCGCCGCCCACGTCGACGAGGTGCCCGGTCCGCCCCCAGTCGTACGCCGTCGCGACCAGCTGCGCCATCTCGCCGGTGAAGAACGCCATCGCCGCGTCGAACGACGCCGAGCGCTCCGGGTCGGCGGCCAGGTCCTCCCAGAAGGTCCGGCCGAAGTACGCGCTGAAAGCCGTCTCGCCCGTACGGATCGTGTGCGGCATCTCGACGACGGACAGCACGGCGCGCCCGACGGCGTTCGTGACGTCCAGCCGGGCGCGCACCATGTCCGGATGGTCGTCACGCAGGGCCTCGCCCTGCTCGGTGAGGGCGTACCGGTCGGGATCCGTGCCGACCCGGTCGAGGACACCGGCGTACGCCAGATGCCGCAGCATCCGGGCGAGGGCGTCGGGGTGCGCTTCCACGGCGGCGGCGAGCGCCGGCGCGGTGTCGGTGCCGGCCGCGATGTGGTCGGCCAGGCGGAGCGTCGCGGCGACGCGCACCGTCATGGGGGTGAGGATGTCCGCGGTCTCCCAGATCCCGGAGCCCCAGATCCCGGGGGTGCGGCCCTTGGACTCCGGCTCCGCCCTGTCCGGTACGGCTTCGCCCGGGGTGGCGGGGTCCGGGGCTGCGGGGTCGGGAGTCGCGGGGTCGGGGGATGCGGGATCGGGGGATGCGGGATCGGGGGTTGCGGGATCGGGGGTTGCCGGGTCCGGGGTCGCCGGGGTGGGGGGTGCGGGGTCCGGGGCCGCGGGATCGGGGGCCGCCGGTTCCGGAGTCCCCGGGGCCGGGACTGCCGGATCCGGGGTCGTCGGGCCCGGGACTGCCGGATCCGGGACTGCCGGGTCCGGGGCGTCTTCGTCCCGGGCCGCTTCGTCACCGGCTGCCGTTCGGGCCGGTATCGCCCGGTCCCCGGCGGCTCGGGCCGGGGGCGGTTCGGGCCGGGACCCTCGCCCGGCAGTTGATCCGGCCCCGGCTCCCCGGACCGGTATCGCTCCGTCCCCCTCCGAGGGCTCGTTCCCCGGCGCCTGCTGGGTTTCCGTCACCGCGCGCTCCCCTCGCTGGTCGATGTGGAGCCAAGCTAACCGGGCTGCCGGTGACCACAAGCCCGGGCGGACGGGCGGATCCGGCGGCGTACGCCAATGTGCGTAGGCGGAGACGAGGAGCGGTGGGTCCCAACCCCCGGGGGCGGGCCCGGTTCTCAGGAGCCGCGAGCCCCGGCCCCAGGGGCGGCGGCCCCGATCTCAGGGGCGGCGGGACCCGGCTCCAGAGCGGCGGGCCCGGTCTCAGGAGCCGCGGACCCCCGGCTCCAGGACGGCGGGCTCCGGGCTCAAGGGCGGCGGGCCCCGCTCTCAGGAGCGGCGGAGCCCCGGCTCCAGGACGGCGGGCTCCGGGCTCAAGGGCGGCGGGCCCCGCTCTCAGGGGCGGCGAGTCCCAACCCCGGCGGCGGGGCCCGGTTCTCAGGGGCGGCGGCCGATGCGCATCCCCGGACGGCGGCGGTGCACCGTCAGATACGACAGGCCGGCCTCTCCCGCGGTGAGGCTGCGGCTCGAACCGTGCGGCAGCCAGATCAGCCTGCCCTCGGCGAGACGGTGCGGGCCGTCCGAGCCGTCCAGCGTGCCGTCGCCCGCGACGACCAGGAACAGCACGTCCAGGTCCGGCTCGGCGTGCGTGTCCACCCGCTGCCGCGGCGGCAGGCGCACGACGTTGGCGTCGAGCTGGCGGCCGGGCTCGGCCAGCTTCCACAGGGCACCGGCGGCCGTTTCGTCCGCTCCGCCCCCGGTCGGCTCACGGATGTCGCACAGGTCGCGCGGTACGGGCGTCTCAGCCGGGTCCGGCTGCTCGGACGACGAGGTCACGGTGCTGCTCCTTCTCGCGCTTCATCCGGTGCCGGCCGCGTCGTTGCCGCCGCCGCCGGCCCCGTCATTGTCTCCTCCGGCCGCCGCGGTCCCCGCCACCGGGCCCGCCGGTCCCCTCGAGTACGTCGTAGACGAGCAGGCCGTCGTCCCGTACCCGGGCTCCGGGGGTCGGCGGATGGGCGGTCAGTCGCCCGTCGTGCGCCAGGTGGAGGGCCTCGGATCCCCGTGCGAGCACGGCGAAGTCGGCGATCAGCCGCCGGTGGCAGCGCCACCACACCGCCTCACCGCACATGACGGCCGTCCGGGCGGTGCCGGCCTGCCGCAGCAGCTCGTCCATGGCGGCGACGAAATCCGGGTCCCGGGTGTGGCCCGCGTAGCCGCGGAAGGAGGCGTTCTCCCAGAAGACGTCGGGTGAGTCCGGTGCCGCCTTGCGGAAGCCGCCGAGCCGCTTCTCCCACCGGTAGCCGAGGCCCTGCTCCGGCATCCACCGGCTCAGCGCCTCGCGGGCCACGTCCGGGTTCCGCCGGCTGCCGGGCGCGGTGCGGACGTCGACGACGGCCTCGACACCGGCGCCGTGCAGCAGCTCGGTCAGTTCCCCGCGCGCCAGGGTGCCGTGCCCGAAGGTCAGCAGCGGTGTGATCTTCTGCATGCCTGCCAGTGTGCCGCCGGCCCGGTCCGCCGCCGGGTCACCGTGCGGCCACCGGTGCGGCGAGTCGCCGTGGACCGTGCCCACCGCGGGTCGGCGACGGGCTGTTCCCACCCGGTCGGCGACGGGCCGCGGCACCGGTCGGGCACCGGTCCGCCGGGGCACCGTGGCGGGCTCCGCGTCGCCTGCGGCGGCCCCCGCTCCCGGGTCGGCGGGGCACCGGGTCGGTGAGGCTCGCACCCGGGTCGGTGAGGCTCGCCCCCGGGACGGCGGGGCCCTGGGTTGGCCCGGGCGCAGGTCGGCCCGGATCCCAGGTCGGCCGGATCCCAGGTCGGCCCGGTCCCGTGTCGGCGAGCCCCGCGTGCGGCCCCGCGTGCGCCCCCGTGGACGGGGCCCGTGGGCTGCCCCGTGGACGGGGCCCGTGGACGGGGCCCGTGGACGAAGCCCGTGGACGAAGCCCGTGGGCTGCGCGCCGTGGACGGGCCCGCTGCGGACAGCCCCGGGACGGGCCCCGAGTACGCTTCCTGCGGACTGCCTCCGAGAACGGCCCTCGCGCCCGCGCGAACGGCCCGCCGAGCCGAACGGCCGTCTACAGCGGCTGCCAGGTCCCGTCGCAGCACATGTAGAGCTTCTCCCGCACCGATCGCCCGAAGGCCGGTTCCGTACAGGTCTCGCTCGGGTCGATGGTCTCCACCTCCTCGCCCCCGATGGCGTACGCGGTGAGCGTGGAGTCCCCCGTGTCCCTGATCTCCCCCTGGTGCGAGTCGCAGGAGTCCGCCCACGCGTCCTCGAACTCGCCGACCGGCCCGGGGGACCGCTCCGCCACCGGCTCGTCCTCCGGCGCGGCCGCCGCGGCGTCGGGGGGCGGTGTCGTGTCGTACGGCACCGTGTTGGTGGCGCAGGCCCCCGTCAGCAGCACGGCGGCACAGACCGCCGACAGCAAAGCGGCCGCCCGCCCCGCGCGCCCGGCCGCTGACCGCCCCGCGCGCCCGGCCCTCGGTCCGCCGATTCCGCCCGTCATCCGTTCAACTCCCCCTCCGACGCCCCTCCGGACGCCTCTCCGGACGTCCGTTCCGCACGCCCTGCCTACGGCCTGTCGACGCGCCGTCCGTACGGCAACCCGTACGCGCCGTCCGTACGCCGCCACCCGTACGCGCCGGTACGCGCCGCCTTCCGTACCCGCCACCTTCCGTACGCGCCAAATCCGTACGCGCCGTCCTGGCGGCCCTCCCGGTGAACGGAGCCTGCGCGGGCCCGGCCCGCGCGGTCCCGCGCTTGGTGTCCTTCAGCTCCGGGCCTGCGGGGCACGTTCGCGCACGGCCCGCAGCAGCCGCCGGATCGACGGGTTCACCATCGCCTCACCGGCGACGGTCACCGTCGGCACGGTCTCGTTCCCGTCCGCGACCGAACGGACGAACGCCGCCGCGTCGGGGTCCTTCCAGATGTTCCTCTCGGTGCGCCGCACCCGCAGCAGCCGCAGTTGGAGCCGCAGCTTCATGCAGAAGGGGCAGCCGGGCCGCCAGTAGACGACCACACCGTCGCGATTCTCGTTCACAGTCCCACCCGTCTCCGGAAGCCGGGGTCCAGCGTAAGGGCGCCGGCTGCCCGGACGGGCCGGACGGCCCTGCCCGGCCGGGCCGAACGGCAGGCCCCGGGGCCGGGCGTGCGGGCCCGCAGGGTCCGGCCCTCCCCCTCTCGGGCCGGACCCGTCGGTCCCGTTCTCATCGGCCCGGCACTCCGTCCCCCGTACGGGTCCCGGTCCGTGTCCCGGATCGCGGCCCCTCCGCCGCCCCCGGAACCGTGCCGTCAGGTGCGTCCGGACGCGACCGTGACCGCGGCGGCGACAGTCAGCCCCGCGGTCGCGGCCGTGGCCACGATCCCCGTTTTCACCAGCCCCGGTCCGGGACCGGGCTCCCCCCGTGCGTCAACGCGCCGCGGCCTGACGAAGGCCGCCGCCTCCGACCCGAACGCGGCGACGATGAGCACGGCACCGAGCAGCACGCCCCAGGCGGAGCGCACCAGCGCGATGCCGGCGGTACCGGCGGCGACCGCCACCAGCGAGAGCAGCCTGGGCACCAGGCCCGGGGCCGGTGACGGGCCGCCGCCGGCCACCGTACGGTCGTCCGAGGGCTCCCCCGAGTCCTCGTCCGCGACCGCCAGCCTCAGGATCGCGGCCTTGGTGGCCGCCCAGTCCTCCTCGTCCCCCGTCTGGTGTTCGACTATGTCCGCGTCTGCTTTCCTCAGGTGCTGCACGAGGGCGTGATCCGTCCCCCGGCTCGGCACATTCGACATGCTTCCTCCGTGTATGGCAGCAGTGGGATCCCGATAGACCCCGGCCCGGGGTCACGGGCGGCCGGCGCCGCCCGTGACCCCGAAGCACGGCCTACCCGAAAGCGCCGTCGGCACGGTGCCGCTCGACCTTGGCCCTCGCGTTGCTGAAGGTGCCCCTCGCGTTGCTCACGCTGATGCCCAGGGCCACGGCTATCTCGGCATGGGGAAGTAACCAGACCTCGCGCAGCACGAACACGTCGAACTCCCGGGGCCCCAGCACCGACCGGAGGATCTCGACCGCGCTGCGGGCCTCGGCCGTCGTGACGGCCTTGAGTTCGGTGTCCTCGGCGAACAGCAGTTCGCTGTGCGCCGGGAGTTCCGCCACGGTGATCTCGCGTTTCCGCGCGCGGTAGTGGTTGACGATGTGGTTCCGGACGACACGCAGCCCGTAGCGGAGCGCCTCCTCCTCCGTGAGCCCCGACTTCTGCCACACCGCGACACAGCCGGTCTGGGCGATGTCCCGCGCGTCCGGCTCGTTCATGCCGCGGAACCGCGCGAAGCGCTGGAAGCGGGAGTAGAGCGTCTTGAAGCCCTGTTCCGAGATGCCCGGCGGCCCTGCCGGGCGGTGGGGCCCGGTGCGCCGCCGGAGCCGGCACCTTCACCGCCGGCGGGGGCGCCTCGCCCGATGCGTCGTCAGCCGGATCCGGTACCAGTTCTGTGGTCATGTGCGGTCCTCCTAGGTGCCGGAACGACGGGAATTCCGGCCTGACGGGAGGTACTCGTACGAGAGGGCGGAAACGCTCGGTCGGACACGCCCGCCGACTCGTCGCGCCAGGCGTCCGCGCGCGCCCTCCTGCGCTTCCGGACCTTCTTGGCGATCCAGCCGGTGGCCGCGTAGAGCGCGGTGGCGAGCGCGGCCCCGGCCGT
The DNA here is from genome assembly GCF_009735685.1 of Streptomyces lycii. GTDB lineage: Bacteria > Actinomycetota > Actinomycetes > Streptomycetales > Streptomycetaceae > Streptomyces > Streptomyces lycii. The sequence goes on from NZ_WHPN01000262.1 coordinate 40,492, forward strand.
GGTCATCGGTCCGTCCTGCACCATGCCGTACTGGTAGAGGGCCGTGACCAGACTGCCGGTCCCCAGGGCGGCCGTGACGGCCGCCCCGGTGGCGCAGCAGGCGTCGACGCGCCGGTCGATCCGGTCGAGCCGCCGTTCCATGGCTGCGTGCTCCGGGCGGGGGCAGAGGGACATCGCTACTCCTGGACTGTCTCGGTCCTGTGCGTCCGGCTCGGCTCGCCGGTTGCCCGGGAGATCGGTGCCGGAGCCCGAAGTGCGCAGTGGCGGCGCCAGGTGTGCTCCATGTCACGGCGGGAGGGTTCAGCCGGGGACGATCTCGCCGTTCTCGATGTGGAAGCGGTGGACGTCCGAGCAGCCGATGGACGGGGTGATCAGCAGGCTGACCGCGATCGGCGCGTCGCCCGCACTCGACGTGGAGAACTCGCAGACCGCGCCGCTGCCGGTCAGCGGGTACCAGAACCAGCCGCCGCGCTCGCCCACGACCACCCGGTCCTCCGGGATCCAGCCGCCGCCGTCGTGGACGAAGGTCGCGAGCCGGACCGTGGCGGCGGTCCCGTCCCCGGCGGAGCGGACGGCGGTCAGGGTGATGCGGCGGTCCTCGCCGAGGGTCGACGAGGCGATCAACTGCCGCTCCGGGGCGGCGGCGGGGCGCTGGTGGTCCGTCGCGGCCGCCGTCGGGGCGCCCGGCAGTAAGGTGGCGCCGCACAGCGCGGCCCCGGCGAGCGCGGTGAACAGCGGCCGGCGGGCCGCGGTGCGCATGGCGCGGCCGGCGAGCGGGGTACGGGCCGCCGCTCCACCGGGGGCCGGGGTGCCGGGGTTCGCCGTCGCGGTGCGGGAGTCCGCCGTGCCGGTGCCGGAGTTCGCCCTCGCGGTGCGGGAGTCCGCGCCGGCAGTGCGGGAATTCGGTGCTGTGGTCCGCGAGTTCGTCGTCGCGGTCCGGGCGTTCGTCGTGCCGGTGCGGGAGTTCGTCGTCGTCCTCATCGGTCTGTCCTTCCGGTGCGGGAGCGGCGGCACGGGCGGACGCATGTCCGTTCCGCCGGTAAAGCGCGCCTTTGCGCTCCTCCTCCGGGGAGACCCGCGGCGGACCGGTTCGGTTGCACGGACTCACCCGTCCGGCCCCGCGGCCGGCGCGCGGGGAGAGTCCCCGGAATCGACGCTGTTCGAACCGTTGACCCGCCCGCACACCACTCCTAGTGTTTCCGCCGTTCGGCGTTCGATATAGCAGATGTCATTCGCAATACCGAACAACGTACGGGGCGTCAGAGCACAGGGAACGTCGAGGGAGCCGCGCGATGGAACAGGCAGTGATCCGCAAACTGACCTGGAGGTTGCTGCCGTTCCTCGGCCTGCTCTATGTGATCGCCTACATCGACCGGTCCAACGTCGGTTTCGCCAAGCTGGAGCTCCAGGCCGAACTCGGCGTCAGCGCCACCGCCTTCACCCTCGGGCAGGTCTTCTTCTTCACCGCGTACGCCATCTTCGAGGTGCCCAGCAACCTCGTCCTGCACCGGGTCGGCGCCCCGCGGTGGATCGCGCGCATCCTGCTCACCTGGGGCCTGATCACCATGGCCACCGCGCTGGTCACCACCACCTGGCAGTTCTACGCCGCCCGCTTCCTGCTCGGCGCCGCCGAGGCCGGTTTCTTCCCCGGCGTGCTCTACTACCTCGCGCGCTGGTTCCCGGGCAACCACCGGGCCCGCGCCATCGGCTTCTTCATGCTCGCCGCCCCCGTGTCGTTCATCCTCGGCAACCCGGTCATGGGGCTGCTGACGGACCTCGGCGGCACCTGGGGCATGGCGGGCTGGCAGTGGGTGTTCGTCGCCACCGGGCTGCCCGCCGTGCTGATCGTGCCCGCCGTGCTGACCCTGCTGCCGCGCGACCCGCACTCCGCGGGCTGGCTGACCGCGCCCGAACGCTCCTGGCTGACCGGGGCCCTGGCCGACGGCGAAGCCGCCGCGGGCCGCCAGCCGCACAGCACCCTCGCCGTGCTCCGCGACCGGCGGGTGCTGACCGCCGCCGTCTTCTTCCTCGCCTTCCCGCTGTCCACCTACGGGCTGTCCTTCTGGCTGCCCAGCATCATCGACGCCTTCGGCGGCCTGTCCGGCGCCGCTGTCGGGCTGATCTCGGCGCTGCCGTACGTCTGTGTGGCGGCCGGACTCGTCGTCGTTCCCCGGCTGGTGGCCCGGCACGACGCGCCGTACGCCTGGCTCGCCGCGATGCTCGCCCTCACGGTCGCCGGCCTGGCGGTCACCACGCTGGCCTCGTCGCCCGTCGTCCAGATGCTCGGGCTGTGCGCCGCCGCGGTCGGCGGCTTCGCGGCGCAGCCCGCCTTCTGGGCACTGATCCCCCGCTTCCTCGCGGGTGCGGCCGCGGCGGCCGGGATCGCGGCGGTGAACGCGATCGGCAACCTGGGCGGCGGCTTCGGACCGCTGGGCATCGCCGCCGTCGTGGACCGTACGGGCAACGCGCTGACCGGAATGCTGTTCCTGCTCGCGGTGGCGGCGGCGGGCCTGGCCGCGGTGCCGGTGCTGCGCCGGGTCCTCGGCGACGGTCCCGCCCGTGCGGACCGGGCGGACCGGGCGGACCGGGCGGCGGGCACGGAGACCTCGGCCGGGACCCCGGCCGAACACTGACCCGGTTCCGGCCCCGCGCGTCCGGCGCGCGGGGCCGGGGCCGGCACCACCGCCGAGGCAGGCGCCTCCGCCGAGGCCGGGCCACCACCGCCGGGGCCAGCGCCGCCGCCGCGGACCACAGGGACCAACGGCACGGCCGGGGACCAGCGGCACGGCCGGGAACCAACGGCACGGCCGGGAACCAACGGCACGGCCGGGAACCACCGTCACGAACGCGGGCCGCCGCCCCGGACCGGGGGACAGACCCGGGCCAGGGGACAGACCCGGGCCGGGGGACAGACCCGCATCGGGAGCATGCCCGGACCGTGGGGCAAGCCGGGATCGGGAGCAGATCCGGACCGGGGAGCAGACCCGGCCCGTGGGGCAGACCCGGCCCGGGGAGCAGGCCCCGGGCCCCCTTCGGCCACGAGTCGCCACGAGTCGCCACGAGTCGAGTCGCCGGGCGGGCCCGCGGAGCCGCCCGGGGCTCAGACCGCGGCCGGCCGCCAGCCCGGGTCACGCCCGATGAACCCCAGCAGCCGGTCGAAGCGCGGCGCGCTCTCGGGCACCGGTACGGGCTCACCGAAGGCGCCCCTCTTCCGCCCCGTCGGCGCCATCGTCGCGGCCAGCGCCTCCACGTCGTCCAGGACCGCGGGGTCCGGCTCCTCGAAGTCCAGGCCGGTGGCCCGTGACAGGTCCCAGGCGTGCACCGTCAGGTCGATCACGGCCATCGAGCCGACCGTACGGGCCGGAAGCTGGAGGGAGCCGATCCGGCCGTCCTCGGCGCCGGGCTCCGACCACGCCGCCGCCAGCCGCTTCGACTCCTCCTCGAAACGGGCGCGCCAGTCACCTCCCGCGCCCAGATGGTCGGGGGTGGCGGAGAAGTCCGCCTCCCGCTTCGCGGCCAGGTCCTGGAAGCTGACGACCACATGCGTCAGATGGTTCAGCAGCGCCCGCACGTCGTACTCGGCGCAGGGCGTCGGCAGCCCGAGCATGTCGTCGCGCACTCCGCGCACCACCGGTACGGCGCGCGCGGCCGCCCGTTCGATGAGTTCGCCGGTCCTCGTCGTCGTAGTCATGTGCGCGACGCTACGCAGACGGGGCGGGCCGCGGCTTGAAAAAACGCGACACGCGACGGCTTAGGATCGGCGCCATGGCAGGTCCGCGGCGCGACACGCGGGGCATCGTCGACGCCCCGGAACTCTTCGCGCGGGTCCGCTTCCGGCGCCGCGAGCCGGCGGTGCCGCTGCGGCCGTATGTGGAGCTGTACTGGCTGATCGACTGGGACCTGCCAGAGCCGTACGTCACGCACGTGGTGCCGCACCCCAGCGTGAACCTGGTCTTCCAGCGCCACGGTGCCGCCGCCCCGGCGTCCGGCGAGGTCGCGGGCATCGGGCTGGAGCTGTTCACGCAGAAGCTGGCGGACGCCGGGCGGGTGTGCGGTGTGCAGTTCCGGCCGGGCGGCTTCCGCCCGTTCGCGCCGGACGCGCCGGTGTCCCGGTGGACCGGCCGGCGGCTGCCGCACACCCACGTCTTCCCCGGTACGGACGCCGCCCCGGCGGACGTCCTCGAACCGGCGGACGAGGACGAGCGGGTCGCCGCCCTGGACGCCTTCCTGCTGGCGCACGGCCCGGTCCCGGACCCGCGGGCGGAACTGGCGGTGGAGCTGGTGCAGCGGATCCGCACCGACCGCACGATCCGCCGGGTCGCGGACTTCGCCCGCACGGAGGGCGTGTCGGTGCGCTCGCTCCAGCGCCTCTTCGCGGCGTACGTCGGCGTGAGCCCGAAGTGGGTCCTGCTGCGCTACCGGATCCACGAGGCCATGGAGCGGGCGGAGTCCGGCACGGAGGTGGACTGGCCGGAACTCGCGGCGGAACTCGGCTACAGCGACCAGGCCCACCTGGTCCGCGACTTCACGGCGACGGTCGGCGTCCCGCCGACGGCCTACGCCCGCTGACACCGATCCTCCCCGTGCCGTCGTCGGGCACCTTCCCCTGCCGTCGCCGGGCGCCTTCCCGTGCCGTCGTCGGGCACCTTCCCCTGCCGTCGCCGGGCGCCTTCCCGTGCCGTCGCCGGGCGCTTCGCGTTCCGCGGTGACGACCGCGGTCACGCCCCACGGTTCACGGCCGCTGTCACGCCCCACGGTTCGCAGCCACGTTCGCGGCCGCGGTCCGCGGCCGCGAACACCCTGCCCGGCGCCCGGACTCCGGCACCGGCCCCGGCGCGCACGGCGGCTTCGACAACCGGCCCCAGGATGCAAAGACTTCATTGCACAGAACCCCTTGCAAAGCAGTCTTTGCATCCTTAGTCTGACCGCATGAGCGAGCGCGAAGCCGAGTCCGGCACCCACGACGGACACACGACCGGGGGCCGGGCGGAGGCCGAGGAGGTCCTGTCACTCGACCCCCGGTCGCTGCGCGGACTGGCCCACCCGCTGCGGATCAGGCTGCTCGAAGCGCTGCGCGAGCACGGCCCGGCCACCGCGTCCCGGCTCGCCGCCCGGCTCGGCGAGTCCAGCGGCGCGACCAGCTACCATCTGCGGCAGCTCGCCGCGCACGGCTTCGTCGTGGACGACCCGGAGCGGGGCACCGGCCGTGAGCGGTGGTGGAAGGCGGCCCACCGGGGCACGAAGATCGACCGGCTCGACGCGTTCATGCGGCACACCGACCCGGCGGTGCGCGGAGCGATCAGCACGCTGATGCACGAAGTGGCGACCATCCACGCGCAGGAGCTGAACACCTGGCTCGGCACGATGCACGACTGGCCCGAGGAGTGGCGCAGCGTCTGGGAGTTGAGCGACTACTCGCTGCGGCTCACCCCGGACCTGGCCCGGGAGATGGCGGCGGAGCTGCACAACGTCGTCGAGGGCTACCGGGCCAGGGCGGTGACGCGCGAGGAGACGGGGTCGGCGCCGGTCCGGGTCCATGTGCACGCCTTCCCGCGCGCGGAGGGGCAGCAGGCCACACCGGACCGCGGCACCGTCCGGCCCCCGGAAGCGGACTGACCCCGCGACAGCACCCGGCCCGCGGGCGTGCGACCGCCGCCGGCCCGACATCCCTGGAGGCCCCGCCATGCACAGCGACATTCATCTGCACTTGCACCGCTTGCGAGCCGCCGAACTCCGGCACGAGGCGCGGACCGCCGCCCGCCCGGACCGCCGCCCGCACGCCGCACGCCCCCGCCCCCACGCCCCGTTGCTCGCGCTGCGGCACCGCCTCGGCTGGGCCCTGGTCGAGGCCGGTCTGCGGCTCGTACAGCCGGCGGGGCGGCGGATTGCCCGGCGCGCGCTGCCCTGACGCCGCCCCGCCGGTTCGGGTCCCGGGGCGGGCGGATCGCCCCCGCACGCCGCCCGGGCGCGCCAGGGGCGGGGCGTTCTCCGCCGGTCACCCGCCCACAGCCGCCGCCTCCGCCGGGCCGCGGAAGGTGCGGCGGTAGCTGTGCGGTGTGGTGCCGAGCCGGCGCAGGAAGTGGTGGCGCAGCGCCGGCGCGTCACCGAAGCCCGCGCGGGCCGCGACGGCGTCCACCGTCAGGTCCGTGTCCTCCAGCAGGTGCTGGGCGTGCAGCAGCCGCTGGCCCAGCATCCACTGGTACGGGGTCGTACCCGTCTCCTGCCGGAAGCGGCGCGCGAAGGTGCGGGCCGACATGTGGGCGCGCTCGGCGAGGCGGCCCACGGTGACCTCCTCCTCCAGGTTTTCCTGCATCCAGCGCAGCGAGTCGCCGATGGCGTCACCGGTCTCCTCGCGGGGCAGCGGGTGTTCGACGTACTGGGCCTGCCCGCCCTCCCGGTGCGGCGGCACGACCATGCGCCGGGCGATGGCGTTGGCCACCTTGCTGCCCTGTTCGCGGCGGACCAGGTGCAGGCAGGCGTCGATGCCGGCCGCCGTGCCGGCGGAGGTGACGACCGGGCCGTCCTCGACGTACAGCACGTCGGGCTCCAGCCGGGCGGCCGGGTACCGCCGGGCCAGTTCGTCCGTGTGGAACCAGTGCGTGGTGCAGCGCCGCCCGTCGAGCAGTCCGGCGGCCGCGAGCACGAACGCGCCCGAGCACACGCTGAGCACCCAGGCGCCGCGGTCCACGGCCCGGCGCAGCGCGTCGAGCAGTTCGCCGGAGAACTCCCGGCCGGCGTAGTCGCGGCCCGCCGGGACGGCGATGAGGTCCGCGGTCTCCAGCCGGTCGAGACCGTGCGGGGCGCCGATGGTGAAGCCGGGGTTGGCCCGGACGGGGCCCGGTTCGGCGGCGACCATGGCGAAGTCGTACACAGGGAGCCCCTGCTCGCTGCGGTCCATGCCGAAGACCTCGGCGACCACTCCGAGTTCGAAGGCGTTGACCCCGTGGGTGAGCGGGACGGCCACGTTCTTCAGCATGCTGACAGTGTGGCACCGATCTGGCAGTAATTCGATGGTGGGCGACAGTGCTGCCACTGCCGGGCGGCTCCCGGGGCGGCCAGAATTATGGACATGGAAACAGCACTCAGCACATTCCTGGACATTGTCGCCCTCGTCTCCCTGCTGGCCCTCTTCCTCCTCCCGGCGCTCGTCGGGGCGGTCCGCGACCACCGCGTCGACCGGCAACTGCGGGACGCCGAGCAGGGCCGGGACCGCCGCACCGGCGTCCTGGTCACGTACGACCTGGCGTACGGGCCGCACCGGGACCGGGTGCGCCGGGCCGGCACCCGCCGCACCCGCCGCCCCACGCCGCCGGCGCGCGGTCCCCGCGCCGCCTGAACACCCGGGGCGCCGGGGACGCCGGACGGAATCCCCCTACGCCCCGAGCGCCCGGCTCACCGTGTGGATCAGCAGCCCGGCCAGCGCCCCGACCACCGTGCCGTTGATCCGGATGAACTGGAGGTCCCGCCCGATGTGCGCCTCGATCTTCTTCGAGGTGTGCTCGGCGTCCCAGCCCGCGACGGTCTCCGTGATCAGTGACGTGATCTCGTCCCGGTACGTCGTCACCACGTGCACCGCCGCGTCCTCCAGCCAGCCGTCGACCTTGCCCTGGAGCCGTTCGTCCGACGCCATCCGGCGGCCCAGCGACAGCAGGCCGGCGCGGGCGCGGGTGCGCAGCTCGCTGCGCTCGTCCTCCGCCGCCGACACGACCATCCGGCGCACCGCGTTCCAGGCGGATGCGATCAGGTCCTGCACCTCGTCCCGGTTCAGGACCTCCGTCTTCAGCCGCTCGACCCGGGCGCGGGTGTCCGTGTCGGACTGGAGGTCCTGCGCGAAGTCGGTCAGGAAGCGGTCGACGGCACCGCGCGCCGGGTGGTCGGGGACGTCCCGCATCTCGGTGACGAAGCGCAGCAGCTCCTTGTAGACCCGGTCACCGACCTTGCGGTCCACGAAGCGCGGGGTCCAGCCGGGCGCGCCGCCGGTCACCGCGTCCATCACCGAGTCGCTGTGCTCGACGAGCCAGTCGTGCGCCCGGACGCACACCAGGTCGACGACCTTGCGGTGCCCGCCGTCCGCGACGATCTTGTCGAGCATGCCGCCGATGCCCGGCGCGATCTCCTGCGCCTCGGCGCGCCGCGTCACCGCCTCGCCGACGACGGCCTGCACGTCCGCGTCGCGCAGCACGGTCAGCGCGCCCCGCAGCGCGGTGGACAGCTCGGCCGTGACGCGTTCGGCGTTGGCGGGCTCGGCCAGCCAGCCGCCGAGCCGGCTGCCGATGCCGACGGCGCGCAGCCGCTCCCGTACGACGTCGGAGGAGAGAAAGTTCTCCCCGACGAAGTCGCCGAGGCTGCGGCCGAGCGTGTCCTTCTTCGTCGGGATGATCGCGGTGTGCGGGATCGGCAGGCCCAGCGGGTGCCGGAAGAGCGCCGTCACCGCGAACCAGTCGGCGAGCGCGCCGACCATGCCGGCCTCGGCCGCCGCCGCGACATAACCCGCCCACGCCCCGGCGCCGGCGCTGCCCGCCCACTCCGCGAGCGCGTAGACGACCGCGACCAGGACGAGCATCCCGGTCGCGATCGTCTTCATCTGCCGTACGCCGCGCCGCTTCTCCTCGTCGGCGAGGCTGAACACACCGGGCCCGCGCGCCCCCCTCGGCGCCTTCTGCCCGGCGGGCGCGGCGGTGTCGGCGGCCGTTCCCGCCGGGCCGGGCCGCCGGGGGCCCGGCCGGCCGGACGCCGGTTCATCCACGTTCGTACGTTCCATCCACTCCACCCGTTCGCGCCGGTCCCCCACTGCATTGTCCCTGAGTGCCGCGTCGATGGAACGAACAGCGCCCGCACCGCGTCCTGAAGTGCGGGGCCGGTACCCGGCCGCCCGCCGGGCCTTGATCCCAGCATGGGACCATGGAAGTGTCCGCCGAGTGCGCCGACGTCGCCGCCGCCGGCCGGACCCCTTCGCGTCGTACCCCGGAGCCTTGGGCTCCCCTGTCCGAGGAGACAATCCGAGCGTGGCCAAGCGGAACGGTTATGCCCTGCTCGCCGCGCTGGCGGCCGTGGTGGTGCTCGTCTCCACCGCGATCTTCGTCAGTGCCGGCGGCAGGGCCTCGGGCGGCAGCGACGACAGCTCCCGGCGGCCCGGTGAGCAGCAGGGCGGCGCGGCACCCGCCGTCACCGGCAACTGGGTCGGCACCTGGGCGGCGTCGGCGGCCGCTCCCGAGCCCAACACCCTGAACGGCTGGACCGGGATGTCGATCCGGAACGTCGTCCACACCAGCATCGGCGGCACCGCGGCACGCGTCCGGCTCTCGAACCTCTTCGGCACCCGGCCGCTCGTCATCAGCCACGCCACCATCGCGCTCGCGTCGGCGCCCAGCAGCCCGACGGCGGAGCCCGGCACCATGCACCGGCTGACGTTCTCCGGACGCACCACGGTGCGCATCCCCGCCGGCCGGCACGTCGTCAGCGACGCGGCGCGGCTGACCGTGCCGCCCACCGCCGACCTCCTCGTGACGACGTATTCACCGTCCCCGTCGGGACCGGCCACCTACCACCCGACGGCGCGGCAGACCTCGTACGTCGCGAAGGGCGACCGGGCCGGCGACATGGCGGGCACCGCCTACACGGGGCAGAGCCCGTACTGGCGCTACGTCACCGCCGTCGACGTCCGCAACAGCGAGGCGCAGGGAGCGGTCGTCACCCTCGGCGACTCCATCACCGACGGCGTCACCTCCACCACCGGGGCCAACCGCCGCTGGCCGGACTTCCTGGCGCAGCGGCTGCGCGACGAGCAGGGGGCGCCGTACTACGGCGTGCTGAACGAGGGCATCAGCGGCAACCGGATCCTCGTCGACGGCAGCGGTCCGAGCGGGCTGTCCCGGATCGACCGGGACGTGCTGTCGCACAGCGGGGTGCGGGCCGTGGTCATCCAGCTCGGCGTCAACGACATCCTGAGGCTGCCGCACCAGCTCGACGCGGACCGGATCGTCGAGGGTCTGCGGCAGCTGACGCAGAAGGCGCACGGGCGGGGCCTGAAGGTCGTCGGCGGCACGCTGATGCCGTTCGGCGGGCACCGCGGTTTCAGCGAGCGGACCGAGGCCACCCGGCAGCAGGTCAACGCGCAGATCCGGGCGGGCGGGGTGTTCGACGCGGTCGTCGACTTCGACGAGGCCCTGCGCGACCCGTCCGCGCCGCACCGGCTGCTGCCCGAATACGACTCCGGGGACCATCTGCACCCGAGCGACGAGGGCTACCGCGCGATGGCCCACGCCCTGGACCTGGACATGCTGAAGGGCTCGGCTCCGGCCAAGCTCTGACCGCCGGGGGCCGGCGGGCGTCGGTGGTCCGGGGCGGGGACCGCGGACCGCGTCAGTGCGGCTCCCCGCGGTCCCGCTTCTCCGGCCCGCGCTCCCCCTTGCCCTCCAGCTCCCGGCGCCTGCGCTCCTCCTTGAGCCGCTTGCGCTCCGCCTTCGGCAGCTTGCGGATCACGCCCACGCCGCCCCAGAAGGCGAACCCGGTGACCACGACGCGGGGCGCGCCCGGCACCGGAAGCTCGTGGTCGTCCGCACCGCTCTGGTCGAAGCCGCCCATGATCCCGATGCCCCGGACGTCGACCTCCACGCCCGGCGGGACGACGACCGAGGCCCCGCCCATGACCGCGAAACAGCGGATGACGACCTCGCGGTCCTCGAAGCGGGCGTCCCGCAGGTCGATTTCGCCGCCGCCCATCACGGTGACGGCCGTGAAGCGGCGCGGCACGACCCAGCCGCCCTTGCGCTGGAAGCCGCCCAGGATCCCGACGCCGTACGTGGAGCTGGGCCGGCCGCCGATCCGCTCGGACCAGCGCGCCGGGGAACCGGCGGCGCGCCGGTCGGCGGGCAGCGGCGGCGCGACGGGCGGGCCGCCCGGCACGGGCAGATCCCGGGTGAGCGGTTCCAGCTCGCCGTACGTCCGGGACGTGTAGGCGGCATCCAGACGCTGGTCGAACTCGTCCATGTCCAGCCGCCCCTCGGCCAGCGCCTCGCGGAGCACCTCGACGACCCGCTCACGATCGGCGTCCGAGGCCCGCAACTCGGGCAGTCCCAAGGGTTCGGCGGGTTCGGAGGGGGGTTCGCTCGTCATGGTCCACACCCTACGCAGCCGGCCCCGCCCCGGGGGGCGGGCTCGCGAGTCACAGCTCGGGCTCCGTGCGGGCGGATACGGGGCGTCCGGGGGCGGGTTCGAGCCTCGCCGGCCAGGGCCGGGCTCCGCCCGCGGCACCGAAAACGGTTGTCCGGCGGCCGGTTCGCGCGCGTACAGTCCGCCCCGTCGGCACGGCGGCCACCGGCCCGCGGTACCGGCCGCCGCAAGCGGGTCACCAGCCACGGGGAGAGCACATGACGTCGTTCGTCCGGCACATCACCTTCGACTGCGCACCGCCCCACGAGCCGTACGACGTGGCCCGCTTCTGGAGCGGTGTGCTCGGCCGCCCGGTCGACCCGGTGGACGAACCGGGCGACGACGAGGTGGCCCTGGAGGTGCCGGAGGGGCAGCCGACGCTGCTGTTCGTGCGGGTGTCCGGGGAGAAGACGCTGAAGAACCGGGTCCACCTCGACCTGCGGCCGGACCGGCCGCGCGACGAGGAGGTGGAGCGCGTCGCGGCGCTGGGCGGCACGATCGTCGACGACCGCCGCAACCCGGAGGGCGGGGGCTGGGTGGTCTTCGCGGACCCGGCGGGCAACGAATTCTGCATCGAGGGCAGCGCGGAGGAGCACGCGGAGGCGGAACGCGCGTACTGGGCGGCACGCGCGGGAGAGCGCCCCGGCGACGCCTGACCCGCCGGGCCGCCGGGCGCGACCGGCTTCCCGGTCTCCCGGCTTCCCGGCGCGGGACCGGCTTCCCGGCTGTTTCCCGGCTTCCCCGCCGTTGCCCGGCTGCTTCCCGGATTCCCGGAGCGCACCGCGTTCCCGCGGCTCACGCCGCCCCGTCGGCCCCGGCAGCGCGACGGCAACGGCTGCCGGTGATCCGGGCGTGCCAGACTCCGCCGCTGCGGCAGCGCCCCCGCCCCACCCCGTCAAAGGGCCGCCCCCTCCGCGTACATCTTCGCGATGACCTCCTCGATCGCCGGTTCCCGGACCGACAGGTCCACCAGCGGGTAGTCCGCCGCCACCGCCGCGACGACCGGCGCCGCGCTGCCCGTCGCCGGGAACGCGAGCCACTGGCGCGGGCCCTCGGCCCGGGTCACCCGGACGTCCGGGAGCGCCGGGAGCGAGATCGGCGGCAGTTCCCGCTCCAGGTCGACGACCAGGACCCGTTCGCTGCCGCCGACCGCGTGCAGGCCGTCCAGCCCGCCGTCGTACATCACCCGCCCGTGGTCGATCACCATCACCCGGCGGCACAACTGCTCGATGTCGCTGAGGTCATGGGTGGTGAGCAGCACCGTGGTGCCGCGCTCGGTGTTGATGTCGGCGAGGAACTGCCGCACCTTCGCCTTGCTGATGACGTCCAAACCGATGGTCGGCTCGTCGAGGTAGAGCACCTCCGGGTCGTGCAGCAGGGCCGCCGCGATGTCGCCGCGCATCCGCTGGCCCAGCGACAGCTGCCGTACGGGGACGTCCAGCAGCGCGCCCAGGTCCAGGAGTTCCACGCAGCGGTCGAGGTTCTCCCGGTAGCGGCGGTCCGCAATCCGGTACATCCTGCGCACCAGGGCGTACGAGTCGCGCAGCGGCAGGTCCCACCAGAGCGTGGTGCGCTGGCCGAAGACGACGCCGATGCGGCGGGTGAGCCGGGTGCGGTCGCGCGAGGGGTCGATGCCCGCGACCCGCAGCCGGCCGCCGCTGGGCACCAGGATGCCGGTGAGCATCTTGATGGTGGTCGACTTCCCGGCCCCGTTCGGGCCGATGTAGCCGACCATCTCGCCGCGCGGCACGGTGAAGGAGATGCCGTCGACCGCACGCACCTCCCGCTTCTCGCGGCGCAGCAGGCCCGCGCGGCGGCGCACCTGGAAGACCTTCTCGACGTCCTCCAGTTCGATCAGATGCGCGCTCTCCACGGTCCCCGTCCCTCCGTCGGTTCGCCGCCCCGGTGTGAGGGCCCGTCCACGGGGCCGGTCCGGGCGGCACCGCACATTGTTGCCGACGGCCGGCCCGGCGCAATCGATTACTTCC
>NZ_WHPN01000263.1:0-2946 GCF_009735685.1 Streptomyces lycii
CGAGGACGGCGGCCCGGCGGCGTCCCAGCGGCGGCGCCCGAGGACGGCGGCCCGGCGGCGCCTCCGTAGCGGCTCGGGGCCGGCTCAGGCCCGGCGGCCGGGTCCGCGGATCTCCAGTTCGCACCAGATCGTCTTGCCCACCGGCTCACGGCCGGTGGTGCCCCAGCGGGTCGCCAGCGCGCAGACGAGCAGCAGCCCGCGGCCGCTCTCCGCCTCCGGCGGCGGCGCGGTGATCCGCGCCGCGGCGGGCGGCCGCTTGTCCTCGCGGACGTCCGACACCTCGATCCGCACGGCGACCGGCAGCCCCTCACCGGAGTCCGCGGCGACCCGCAGCCCGAAGTCCCGGCCCGGCAGCCGCCCGTGCTGGACGGCGTTCGCGGCAAGCTCGCCGACCAGGAGGGCGACCGTGCGGGAGATGTCGCTGTCGTAACCCCAGCCCCACTCGGCCAGCTGCTGCGTCGCGAGACGGCGGGCGAGACGGGCGCCTCGCCGGGTCGAGCTGAGCTGGATCGTGAACTCGCGTGGGTGGGCGAGCATGACGGCGGTCCCTCGGTAGGGGCGGGAACGGACTGCACGACCGCCGGCCGTGACATACGGAGCCGGCCGCCCTGTCAGGATATCCAGCACGCAGAGTAGCCGCACCGGTACGGAGAGTCGATTCTCCGCCCGTGTCGCCCGCGGGTCACTCCTGCCGCCCGTGCCGCTCCGGTCCGCCGCCCCCGCGCCTGTCCGGCCCGCCGCCCCGCGTCACTCCGGGGTGTCCCCGCCCTTCTCCCCCGGAGCCGCGTCGGCGAGCCGGCGCAGCAGGTCGGACACGCGCCGGCTGACCTCCGCGCGGTCGCCCTCGGCGAGCGCCGAGCCGATGCCGCAGGCCACGGCACCGGCCGCGATCCACTCGGGAGCGTCCTCGAGGGTGACCCCTCCGGTGGGGACGAGCGGGGCCTGCGGCAGCGCGGCGCGGATGTCCCTCAGCCGGCGCGGCGACTGGCCGGATGCCGGGAAGAGCTTCAGCGCGTCGGCCCCCAGCTCCAGGGCGCGCACCATTTCGGTGGGGGTGGCGACACCGGGGAAGACGGGGACGCCGTACCGGTGGCCGGTGCGGATGACCTCGGCGTCCAGGCTGGGCGAGACCAGGAAGCGGGCCCCGGCGTCGACCGCCATCCGCGCCGTCTGGGCGTCCAGCACGGTGCCGGCGCCGATCACGGCCTCGTCGCCCACCTCGCGGGTGAGGGTGGTGACGGCCTCCAGCGCGAAGGGGGTGGTCAGCGAGATCTCCAGGCCCGTGAGCCCGGCGGACAGGAGGGTGCCGGCGGTCGCCGCGGCCTTGTCGTAGCTGTCGGTGCGGACGACGGCGAAGACGCGCTGCGCCAGCACGGCGCGAGTGATCTCCCAGCGGTACACGGCAGTTTGCCGCCCTTCTTCGGTGGCTTCGGTGGTGCGCCGCGGGCCGCGTGGAACGGGCGCCCGCGGGCGGGGCAGGTGGGTGAAGTGGGTGATGTGGGGGGAAACGGCGGGACGGCGCGGATTGGGGCGGGGCGGCCGGCTCAGCGGTGGACGGACTCGCCGCCACCGGTCAGGGCCGCCAGGGCGCGGTCACGGGCGGCCGCGGTGGGCAGTCCGTCGGTGTCGGTGACCGACTGGACCACGAGGGCCGCCACGCAGGCGCCCTCGGCCAGCGACTCCTGCTGCGGCAGGCCGCGGAGCAGGCCGGAGAGATAGCCGGCGGCGAACGCGTCTCCCGCGCCGACCGGGTCGACCGCGGGGACCGGGAAGGGCTGCTGGGTCCACCGCCCGTCCGCGGTGACGGCGGTCGCCGTGTGGTCCTCGCCCTTGATCACGACCGTACGGGCGCGGCCCTTCAGCAGCTCGGCCGCCGCCTCGTCGGCCGTGCGCGCGGTGAGCATCTCCAGTTCCCGTTCGCCGGCCAGCACGATGTCCGCCTCGCGGAGCAGCGGGCCGACGGTCTGCGCCCACTGGGCGGCGCCGCCGAGCTTGTGGCGGACGTTGGGGTCGAAGGACACCAGGGCACCGGCGGAGCGGGCGGTGTCGACGAGCCGGCGGGTGGCGGCGGCGGCCGTGGAGGACAGCATCGGGGTGATGCCCGAGACATGGCACAGCCGGGCGCCGTCGAGCGCCTCGGGCCGTATGTGCTCGGGCGCGAGATGGGAGGCGGCGGAGCCGGTACGGAAATACTGCACGTCGACGGCGCGGCCGGGGTGGCTGTCGCGCATCAGCAGCCCGGTGGGCAGGTCGGGGTCCACGCCGGCCCAGGAGGTGTCGACGCCGTCGGCGCGCAGCTCGCGGAGCACGGCCTCGCCCGCGGGGTCGTCACCGACCCGGCCGAGCCAGCGGACGCGGTGGCCGAGCCGGGCGAGTCCGGCGGCGACGTTCGACTCGGCCCCGGCCACGGACCGCCGGAAGTTCACCGCCCGGGCGAGCGGGACGCCGGGCTCGGCCAGGAGCAAGAGCATCGCTTCACCGCAGGTGACCGCCTCCGGCCCGTTTGCCACCGTTGCCTCCGCTCCTCGCCTGTACGTCTGTTCTGCCGGAACCGTACCGGCCGGGTCCGACAGCGGCGCCGCCGGGGCGCGCCAGGGGGCGCATGCGGGGCACGTGGCGGCGCGTCGGGCTGCCGCCTGCGCGTACCCGGGGGGGTTCCGGGGCACACCCGTACGCCGTGACGGCTCCTGTTCACCCCGTACGCGCCCTCGTGGCGGGCCCGGCCGGTGGCAGGCTCGCAGCTCCCGCGGATTCAACTCCCGAACACACGCCGGTGGCGGGGCGGAGCCGGGAAGACGCCGCGGGCGGGACGGCAGACGCGCAGGGAACGGGCAGCGAGCCGGCGCAGAGCGGACAGAGAAGCGGCAGCGAGCGGGCACCAAGCCGGCAGCGAGCAGACAGCGAAGGGACAGCGAGCGGACGGGGCCGGGCAGCGAGCGGCGGGCC
>NZ_WHPN01000263.1:2953-19671 GCF_009735685.1 Streptomyces lycii
CCGCACGGCCCGCCCGCGCCGTGCCGCGGCCCGTCGGCCGCGTTCCGTCACTCCCCGGAGGTCACCCGGACGTAGTCGACGGTCAGTTGCTGGGGGAACTCGGTGGTCCCGTCGGGGTCGCCGGGCCAGTAGCCGCCGACCGCGAGGTTGAGTATCAGGAAGAACGGGTGGTCGAAGACCCATTCGTTGCTGCCGGCGTCCGCGGGGGTGCGGGTGTGGAACTCCTGGCCGTCCACGGACCACTTGATGGCCTCGGGCGACCAGTCGACCGCGAAGGTGTGGAAGTCGTCCGCGAACGCCTCACCGTTCGGCAGGGTGTAGCCGCCGCCGAGGCCGCCCTCGCCGGAGTAGCCGGGCCCGTGCACGGTGCCGTGGACGGTGCCGGGCTCCTTGCCGACGTTCTCCATCACGTCGATCTCACCGCAGGCGGGCCAGCCCTTGCTGCCGATGTCCTCGCCCAGCATCCAGAACGCGGGCCAGATCCCCTGGCCGCGCGGCAGCTTCATGCGGGCCTCGACATGGCCGTACTGCGTGGTGAACTTCTCCGCGGTGTTCAGCCGCGCCGAGGTGTACTCGCAGGTTCCGTACCAGCACTGGTAGTCGGCCGGGTTCTCCTTGCGGGCGGTGATGACGAGGTTGCCGTTGCCGTCGAGTTCCGCGTTGTCGGTGCCCGAGGTGTAGTACTGGCGCTCGTGGTTGTTGACGTTGTCGCCGGTCTCCAGCTGCCACTTGGAACCGTCGACGCCGCTTCCGGCCGGGCCGTCGAAGGTGTCCTCGAAGGTGACGGCCGCCGGGCGCGCGGCGGCCTTCCGGCCGTCGTCCGTCCGGTCGGGCGGGGTCGCCAGCGCGGTGGACGCGATGCCCGTGGCGGCGACACCGCAGGCCAGCGCGAGCAGCGCCCGGTTGCGGACCGTGCGGCGGCCTCGCGCGGGGGCGGGCGGGGTGGATCGGGGCATGTGGGGGACTCCTTCGTCCTGGGTGCGCCCGCCGCCCGGAGTGGGGGTGGGCGGCGCGGGGGCACCTGATCTGCGGACGTGCTCGCCGGCACACCGGACGACGCCACCCGGGAGTCGATGGTCTGTACCTGTGCGAGCACCGCTTGCATTAACTCGTGCGGGCAACGACCCGTCAAGAGTTCGGACAGTGAAGGCGGGAGGCCCGCGCGATTCGCGGTGTGCTCAAGTCCCGTACGCAGAAGGCGGCGGCCGCCTGTGGGGGAAGGCGGCCGCCGCGTATCCGTGGGGGGTGGCGATGTGGTGGTCGGCTACGGCCGGTTCAGCAGCCGTGGTCGACCAGGTCGAAGGACGCGTAGTGGTCCTGCGTGTAGTAGTCCTCCTGGTTCGCCTCTCCGGTCACGATGCGGCGCGCGCCGCGGTCGTCGGAGCCCGGGGTCTCGACGGTGTACTCGTGGTAGTAGCCGGAACTCTGGCTGGGCAGCAGGCCTTCGCGGTTCTGGAAGACACCGCCGTCCTGCGGGTACGGGAACGGGCCGCCGGCCTCGATCAGGTCGAGGGTGTCGTGCGCCTCCGGCGGCAGTGCGGAGTAGCAGATGTCGCCGACCGCGGCCACGGCCGCCGCCGAGTGCGCGACGGGCGCGGGCGCCGTCGTGGCGGAGGCCGCGACGGCCGGGCCGCCGAGGAGAAGAGCCGAGGCCAGGGCGCCGAGGGCGCCGATCCTTGCGATACGTGGGGGAATTCGCATGGCACAAGCATGACGCGCGTAGACCATGACATGTCAATGCCAAGTAACGGAAGTTCTCGTGGAGTTCACAAAGCCTCCGCGGACCGCCGGGAAGCCGCGGGCCGCAGAGTCCGCGGCCACCCGGCCGTGGGGCCGGGTGGCCGGCGGGCCGCAGCCGTGTGCCCCGCACCCGCGCGCCGCCCTCGCGGCCCAGCCGCCCGGGGCCATCCGCCCGGGGCCCCACTGCTGTGGGCCGGCCGGCCCGTCAGCCGGTCAGCTCCCGGTGCCGCGCCGCCAGTCGCTCCGCGCCCGCCGCCGTGAGCGTCCCGTGCAGCCGCAGCCGGGCGATGCCGCCGTCCGGGAAGATGTCGATCCTGGCGTGCGTCGCCGGGTGTCCGGCGGGCGGCGCGAACCGGTGCACGGTGTCCGGCTGGAGGCGGGTGCGCGGCAGGATCTCCCGCCAGCCCGGCGCCCCGTGGTCGGCGGGGTCGGTGCCGTCGCCCGCGTCCAGCACGTACAACGCCGCCCAGCCCGCCGCGTTGCCCTTCAGACAGCCGGTGTCGATCTCGACGGCGCGGATCACGGAGTGCTCCGCGAGCGCGTAGCGGACCCAGTCGTGCCCGCGGTCGCGGCGGCGGCTGGTCTCCCAGCCGTCGTTCATCTGCTGCGAGCGGCCGGGCCGGATGGTGTTCTCCGGGGAGGAGTAGAAGCGGTTGGAGGCGTCCTCGACCCGGCCTCCGTGCTCCAGTGCGGCCACGTCGAAGGTGCCCAGCGCCGCGAGCCACGCGGGATCGGGCACGGCCTCGCCGTGCACCCGGAGCCGGGCGATCCCGCCGTCGGGGTACTGGACGAGCCGCAGATGCGTGAAGTGCCGCCCGGAGTCCACGGCGAACGCGTTGGCGGCGTGGCCGCCGACCTCCGTACGGGGTACCAGCTCGGTCCACTTCACGTCGTCGGCGAGGAGTTCGTCCGCGGACGCCGCGGGGTCGGCGGCGGTGGCCTCGACGGCGACGGACTCGGGGTGGTTGCCGCGGAAGTGGGCGGTGTCGACGACGACGCCGTGGACGATCCCGGGCAGCCCGAGCCGCACCAGGGCCCAGTCGTGGTCGTCGTCGGCGGGGTGCGGTGCCGCCGCGTCACCGCCCCGCCGGCGACGGGTCTCCCAGCCGTCCATGACCTTGCCCTTGTGGCCGAAGTGCTCGGGGTCGAACCGGGCGGGCCCGGGGACCAGGAGGTTCTCCCGCTCGGCGAAGAACTCGTCACCGGCCGCGAGGACGGCCCCGCCCAGCCGCCGGTCGGCGAGATCGGTCCAGTGGGCGAACGGCGGGTCGGCGGCACGGTAGTCGGCGTACGGGTCACCTCCGCGGTACGGGTCGGCGTGGCCGGTGAAGCGCCGGATCTCCGCGCTCATGCGGTACCCCTCTCTGTGGTGGCGGCTGGTTGCGGGACGCCCGCCCCGGGGTCCGGCGCCGGACCCGTCGCGGGGCCGCCCGGCCGGTGCCCGGTCCGGACGGGCGCGGCCGGCTCCCGCGCCGGTTCCCGCGGTACGGCGCTCAGCAGCCGTCCGGTGGGCCGGGCGTCGCCCGGTGCGCCCGCCGGGCCGCCGTAAATCCGCCGCCCGCGCAGCCAGGTGGAGCGGACGACTCCGTACAGCGTGCGGCCGGCGTAGGCGGTGACCCGGTTGCGGTGGTGCAGCCGCGCCGGGTCCACGGTGAAGGTCTTCTCGGGCGCGAGGACGGTGAAGTCCGCGTCCCGGCCCGGCTCGACGGCGCCCTTGTGCGGCAGCCCGGCGAGCGCGGCGGGCGCGGCGGCCATCCAGCGGGCGAGGGCGGCGATCGGCACGCCGCGGCGCCGCGCCTCGGTCCACACCGCGGGCAGCCCGAGCTGGAGCGAGGAGATGCCGCCCCAGGCCGACGCGAAGTCGCCGCTGTCGAGACGTTTGAGGTCCGGGGTGCAGGGCGAGTGGTCGGAGACGACGCAGTCAATCGTGCCGTCGAGGAGTCCCCGCCAGAGCGCGTCCCGGTTCTCGGCCTCCCGGATCGGCGGGCAGCACTTGAACTCGGTGGCGCCGTCCGGGACCTCCTCGGCGGTGAGGGTGAGGAAGTGCGGGCAGGTCTCGACGGTGAGCGGCACCCCGTCCCGCTTGGCGGCGGCGAGCAGCGGCAGCGCGTCGGAGGACGACAGGTGCAGCACGTGCACCCGGCAGCCGGTGCGCCGGGCGAGCGCGATCAGCCGTTCGACCGCGGCGTTCTCGGCGGCACGGGGCCGCGAGGCGAGGAAGTCCGCGTAGCGCGGGCCGGTCCGCGAGGGGGCGCCGTCGATGTGCTCCGGGTCCTCGGCGTGCACGATCAGCAGCCCGCCGAGGCGGGCGGTCTCGGCCATCGCGCGCTCCAGTTCGGCGGGCGAGAGCGACGGGAATTCGTCCACGCCCGAGGGCAGCAGGAAGCACTTGAAGCCGAAGACACCCGCCTCGTGCAGCGGGCGCAGCTCCGCCAGGTTGCCGGGCACGGCACCGCCCCAGAAGCCGACGTCGATGTGCGTCCGGCCGCGCGCGGCCCGCCGTTTGACGTCGAGGTGCGCGGTGGTCGTGGTCGGCGGGATGCTGTTCAGCGGCATGTCGACCAGGGTGGTGACGCCCCCGGCCGCCGCGGCCAGGGTGGCGCTGGGGAAGCCCTCCCACTCGCTGCGGCCCGGGTCGTTGACGTGCACGTGCGTGTCCACCAGCCCCGGCAGCAGCACGTCGTCCCCGAAGTCCTCCAGCCGTGCCGTCCCGGGCACCTCGCAGTCGTACGGCAGGACGGCCGCGACGCGCTCGCCGCGGACGGCGACGGACGCGGGCCGGACACCCGAGGGGGTCACGACGCGGGCCGATCGCAGCAGCAGTTCCACCTCGGGCACCGGGTTCCTCCTCGCGATTCGGCCGCCAGCCATTTCAACGATTTGTTGAAAGGGAGTCTCCTCCCCGGCGGCGGGCCGGTCAAGATTCCCCGGTTCGGGTGACGGCGGCTGTTGCCATACTCGTATCGGCTGATGAACTGCCCTCCGGCCGAAGGAGACCGGGCCCGCTGCCCGGTAGGCTGCCTGCAATCCGCCCCCGAAAGGATGCGACGTGCCGCCGTCCAGCGACAGGACCACCGCGTCCGCCAAGCCCGCCGGCGGGTCCGGCGGCGTGCAGTCCCTCGAGCGAGCGTTCGACCTGCTCGAGCGGATGGCCGACGCCGGGGGCGAGGTGGGGCTGAGCGAACTCTCGGGCAGCAGCGGACTGCCGCTGCCGACCATCCACCGGCTGATGCGCACCCTGGTCGCCTGCGGTTACGTCCGCCAGCAGCCCAACCGCCGCTACGCCCTCGGCCCGCGCCTCATCCGGCTCGGCGAGAGCGCCTCCCGGCTGCTGGGCACCTGGGCCCGGCCGCATCTCGCGCGGCTGGTGGAGGAGACCGGCGAGACGTCGAACATGGCACTGCTCGACGGCGACGAGGTCGTCTACGTCGCCCAGGTTCCCTCGCGCCACTCCATGCGGATGTTCACCGAGGTCGGCCGCCGGGTGCTGCCGCACTCCACCGGCGTCGGCAAGGTGCTGCTGTCGCACTCCTCGGACGAGGAGGTGCGGGCGCTGCTGGCCCGCACCGGCATGCCCGCGGCCACGGAGAGGACCATCACCTCGCCGGACGCCTTCCTGCGGGTGCTGGAGGAGGTACGGGCGGCCGGTTACGCCGTGGACGACAACGAGCAGGAGATCGGCGTCCGGTGCCTGGCCGTCTCGGTGCCCGACTCCCCCACGCCCGCGGCCATCTCGGTGTCCGGACCGGCGGGCCGCGTCACGGAGGAGGCCACGGAGCGGATCGTGCCGCTCCTCCAGGAGGTCGCCGCGGACCTGTCGAAAGCCCTCGCGGGCAACGGACTCGGCGCGGGCTGAGCCCCTCCCCGGGCGGGAGCCGTCACCACGGCCCTTCGGCGCCGGGCGTGGCGGCGCCGAAGCACCCACCGCCGCACCGTGGTCGCGGCGCTTCGGCGCCGCGGCGCCGCGGCGCCGAAGCGCCCACTGCCCAACGGCCGTTCACCCGGTCACGACCCCATCGCGTCACGACCCCATCGCGTCACCGCGTCACGGCGTCACCACATCAGGGCATCACCGCATCAGGGCGCCGGACCGTCAGGGCGCCAGACCGTCAGGGCGCCAGACCGTCAGGGCGCCAGACCGTCAGGGCGTCAGTGGACCTTCCCGCGCGGCTCCGGCACGCCGCCGAAGAGGTCGATCACCTGGCGGACCTCCGCCAGTGCCGGCGCCAGCGCGCTGACCGAGCCCACGGCTCCCGCGATCACCAGCAGCGAGCGGCGCAGCCGCGGCACCTCGGGCACGCCGGAGTACGTCATCGCGTCCAGCGCGGCCAGCTCTTCCTCCGCCACCAGCCGGTCGGGTAAGTCCGCGGGGTGCACCGCGAGTTCTCTGCGCAGCCTGGAGACCGCCGTGCGCAGCCCCTCCAGGCGGGGATCGTCACCGCTGCCGCCGGCCACCGGCCGGCGGTACACCGCCACGCCGCCCTGGCCCGCCGCACCGGTCGGCCGCGTGCCGTGGCCCGTCCGATCACTTCGCACTGCGTCGTCCCCCTCGCTCGTCCGGCCCCCGCCACCCCCTCGGCGCGGTGGTGGGACCCGGCGGGGGCCGGATCAGTTAACGCCACTCTCCGCATCGGGCGCTACACAGAGGGCGAAATTCAGCCGTATGATTCGCCGGCGCGGCACGGCCGAAGAGGCGGGGCGGCGCGGGACGGCCGGGATGCGATATGCAGGCGGCATGAGCCAGTCCGGCGCGCCACCACAGGAACCACCGCGATCCCCGGAGCACCTCCGGCCGCAGCAGCCGTCCGGGCCGGCGCCCGGACCGCCGCGCGTCGCGGGCCTGCTGCTCGCGGCGGGCGGCGGGCGGCGGCTCGGCGGGCGCCCCAAGGCACTGCTGAGCCACCACGGGCGGCCGCTGGCCGAGCACGGCGCGCGGGTCCTGCGGGAGGGCGGCTGCGCGGCGGTGCACGTGGTGCTGGGCGCGGCCGCCGCGGAGGTGCGGGACCGCGCGGAGCTGCCGGGCTGTGTGCTCGTGGACAACCCGGACTGGGCGGAGGGCATGGGTTCCTCGCTGCGCGCGGGCCTGGCCTCGCTCGCCGGTACGGGGGCGGACGCGGCCGTCGTGGCGCTGGTGGACCAGCCGGGGGTCGGCGCGGAGGCCGTCGCCCGGCTGGTGGCCGCCTGCGACGGGCCGTCCCGGCTGGCGGCGGCGGCGTACGGCGGGCGGCGCGGCCACCCGGTGCTCCTCGGCTCGGCGCACTGGGCCGGGATCGCGGCGGAGGCGTCGGGGGACCGGGGGGCCCGCGGGTATCTCGCGGAGCGCGGTGCGGAGTTGCGGCTCGTGGAGTGTTCCGACGTGGCCTGCCCCGACGACGTGGACACACCAGGGGACCTGGGCCTGCTGCGGTGACCGTCCCGGGGCGGGCGGACTCCCGGGCCCGCACCCCCGGCCCCGGACCCCGCCCCGGTCCACCGCCCGCCCCATCACCTCGACCCACGGCCCCGGATTCCAGGCCCCGGGCCCCGGGCCCCTGCTCCCCGGACGTGCTGCCCTGCCCGTGGTTCCGTTCCGCGCCCTGCCTGCCCGGCCGGCGGGCGTCTGGCGGCGTGCCCCCGGCGGTCACGGTCCCCGGCGGTACGCCCCGTGCGGAGGCGCGCGGCCGACACGACCGCAACGGGCCCACCGGACCCGTTGAACTTCCACGATAAGAAAACTAACCTCCAATTCCGAGCAGTTCCAAGACTTCCGAAGGGTCCCCACCGCAGAGTCCCCCGAGTCCCGTTGCCGTCGGCAGCGGTCCGCGGGAAGCGGTGACACCGCCGACCAGCGCCCCGCCCTCCCGGACGGTGCCCCGCGCCACGGGTGCCGCCGCCCCAGCCGCCCCACCGGCCGCCGGCGCCCCGGAAAGGGGGCGCGTCCGCCACGAAGGAGTGACCGAGATGTCAGTGCCGTCCCCGCTGACCGTCGTCGACGCCGAGCCCCTGGAGCGCCAGGAGGAGGTCCTCACCGAGGAGGCCCTCGCCTTCCTCGCCGAACTGCACCACCGCTTCACGCCGCGCCGCGACGAACTCCTCGCCGCGCGCCGGGAGCGCCGCGCGGAGATCGCCCGGACCGCCGCGCTCGACTTCCTCCCGCAGACCGCGCACATCCGCGAGGGCGACTGGCAGGTCGCCCCGGCCCCCGCCGCGCTCGACGACCGCCGGGTGGAGATCACCGGGCCGACCGACCGCAGGATGACCGTCAACGCGCTCAACTCCGGCGCCAGGGTCTGGCTCGCGGACTTCGAGGACGCCTCCGCCCCCACCTGGGAGAACGTCGTCCGGGGACAGCTGAACCTCACCGACGCCTTCGAGCGGCGCATCGACTTCACCGACGACCGCGGCAAGTCGTACGCCCTGCGCCCGGCCGGCGAACTGGCCACGGTCGTCACCCGCCCCCGCGGCTGGCATCTGGACGAGCGCCATCTCCGCGACGCCGACGGCCGCGCCGTCCCCGGCGCCCTCGTGGACTTCGGCCTGTACTTCTTCCACAACGCCCGGCGTCTCGTCGGCCTCGGCAAGGGCCCGTACTTCTACCTCCCCAAGACCGAGTCCCACCTGGAGGCGCGGCTGTGGAACGAGGTCTTCACCTTCGCCCAGGAGTACACGGGGCTGCCGCACGGCACCGTCCGTGCCACTGTCCTCATCGAGACGATCACCGCCGCGTACGAGATGGAGGAGATCCTCTACGAGCTGCGCGACCACGCCTCCGGGCTCAACGCGGGCCGCTGGGACTACCTCTTCTCCATCGTCAAGAACTTCCGCGACGCCGGGTCGAAGTTCGTCCTGCCGGACCGCAACGCCGTCACCATGACCGCCCCCTTCATGCGCGCCTACACCGATCTCCTGGTGCGCACCTGCCACAAGCGGGGCGCGCACGCGATCGGCGGCATGGCGGCGTTCATCCCGTCCCGACGGGACCCGGAGGCCAACCGGGCCGCCTTCGAGAAGGTCAAGGCCGACAAGGACCGCGAGGCCGGTGACGGCTTCGACGGCTCCTGGGTCGCGCACCCCGACCTCGTGACCGTAGCCCGGGAGTCCTTCGACGCGGTCCTCGGCGACCGGCCGCACCAGAAGGACCGGCTCCGCGAGGACGTCCGGGTCACGGCCGCCGAGCTGATCGCCGTCGACTCGCTGGACGCCGTCCCGACGTACGAGGGCCTGCGCAACGCCGTCCAGGTCGGCATCCGCTACATCGAGGCGTGGCTGCGCGGCTCGGGCGCCGTCGCCATCTTCAACCTGATGGAGGACGCGGCGACCGCCGAGATCTCCCGCTCCCAGATCTGGCAGTGGATCAACGCGGGTGTGGAGTTCGAGAACGGCGAGAAGGCCACCCCGGAGCTGACCCGCCGGCTCGCCGCCGGTGAACTGGCCGCGCTCCGCGAGGAGCTGGGCGAGGAGACCTTCGCGGCCGGCCGCTGGCAGCAGGCCCACGACCTGCTGCTCCGGGTGGCTCTCGACGAGACCTACGAGGACTTCCTGACCCTGCCGGCGTACGAACTGCTGGACTGACCGGGGCAGGGTGCCCGGGCCGCGTCCCCCGTGGTCCGGGCACCCGGCGACCGCACCGGCCGGAGCGGTCCGGGCCCCGGATCGCTTTGCCCGGGGCCCGGCCTGTGAGACTGTTGAGACTCGGCTCCACTTCCTCCTCACCTTTCGAGGCCCCATGCGTGTGACCATCGCCGGCGTCTTTTTCTATCTCCAGGCAAGCGAGGTGGAGCAGAAGATGAGCGGGGTCAAGCCCGACCCCGTCACCGGCGAAGCCGTTGTCGTCGGCCGTCGCAGCTACCCCGTCAAGCAGGTCGGCACGCTCGTGACCGGCCAGGACCCGCGGGACTTCAGCGCGGGCGAGGTCGTCCGGGCGATGCGGAAGCTCGGCTTCACCTGCAAGCCCGCCCCCGAGGTCCAGTCCACCGCGGTGATCGACGCGGAACGCCTCCTCGGCGGCATCTCCACCCCGAACCCCCCGCAGCCGCCGGTGACGGCCTGACCCCGCCCTGACCCGGTCCCCGGACCGGGGCGCACGGCACGGCCCGCCTCGGACCGGCCGCCGGGCACGAGGCGAACCCGTGCCCGGCCAGGCGTGACGGCCTCGTGGCAGCACGGCCTCATGGCGTCACGACGTCATCCCGGGTCAGCCGATGTCGAAGCCGACATCCGTCACGTACCACTCGTCCTCGATCTTCGTGGACTGCAGCTGGACGTCCAGCTCCCCCGCGTCCAGACCGGTGGAATTGGACAGGATGATCTTGTCGAGCCGCTGCCCGTCGACGGTGATCTTGTCGGCGGGGAACACGGCCGTGCCACCGGAGGCGGGGACGTGCGCGACCTCCACCTTCGGGTTGTCCGTGGGCGGATCGGGCGTGAACGACTCACGGAACCGCCCGATGCCCTGCTCCATCTGCTTCGCCTTGGTCCCGTCGCCCTCACACATCGCCTCGGAGCCGACCTGCGCGGGCGCGCCGCCTTCGGCCGGTTCGCCCATCACCAGGCAGGCCTCCTCCGGCTCGCCCTTGACCACCGCGGCGACCCAGGTGGCGACCGCCTTCTCACCGGTGGACCGGTCGACGCCCGAGCCCTGCGACGCCGCGGCGTCCTCCTGCTTCCCCTCCCCCGCGCTGCCCGCACCGGCCTCGGCCGTGCTGCTCGCGGCCGGTTCCTTGTCCGAAGCGTCCGAAGCGGAGCCCGTATCGCCCGAGCATCCTGTGAGGACCACGGCCGCCGCCAGCGCGCTCCCGGCGATCCAGCCGACGTTCCTCGTTCTGTGACCTGCCAACACCGTTCGGACGTCCTTTCCATAGATCCGCGTACGGACATGCGTGCAGACCATGCGTGCAGACATGCGTACGCCCTGACGGCACCTCGGAGCGTCTCGCGCCGAGGTGCGGTTGTGATCACGGAGACGTAGCGGGCGGCGAAACGGTTCACGGGGGATTTCAGCGCCCGGACGCGGCGGGCAGATCCAGTTCCACGCGGACGGTCTTGCCGCCCGGCGGGCGGTCCTCCGCCACCGACCAGCGGTCGGCCAGCGACTCGACCAGCAGCAGGCCCCTGCCGCTCTCGGCACCGGGCTCCGGGGCGGTGACGGCTTCCGGAGGCGCGGGGCGCCGTTCGCCCCTGGCGTCCGAGACCTCGACCGCCAGCGTGCTCGCGCACAGCACCGCCCGCACCTCGAACTGCCTGCCGGGCACGTGCCCGTGCGTCACCGCGTTCGCGGCCAGCTCCGCGACGAGGAGCGCCACCGTGTCCGAGAGGTCCGAGCCACGCCGGACGCCCCAGACGTCGAGCTGGTGCAGCACATGGCGCCGGGCGAGCTGAGCGCCGAGCCGGGACGAAACGAACCGCCTCGCGAACATACGTACGGTGACGGGCGAGCGGGGGTGGAGTGGCACCTTCATGCCGCCCACCGTGGCGCCCCGACTGGTCCTTTCCCAGCTCAGCCGCCCGTACGCGGGGTCAGCGTACGAGTACGGACGGTGGACAGTGCGAGTAACCGTACGTGACCATGGGGGAGTTCGGCGGTACGGCGGGGAGCGGCGCGGTGGAGGTGTCCGGGGATGACGGTGGACGAGGCCGGTGGGCCGGAGAGTTCGTGCACGGGCGGCGAGCCCGAACCCACGGAGAGCCTCAAGGCGTTCGGGGCGGTCGTCAAGGCGTTCCGGAAACGGGCCCGGCTCACCCAGGAGGAACTGGCCCCGCGCGTGCGGTACTCCGTGCAGACGGTCGCCTCCATCGAGCAGGGCCGCCGGTTCCCGCCCGCGGACTTCGTGGCACGGGCCGAGGACGTACTCGACGCGTTCGGCGCGCTGCGGGGCGCGGCACGGCATCTGGCCCGGCGGCCGGGGCTGGCTTCCTGGTTCCGGCAGTGGGCGGTCATCGAGGAACAGGCCACGGCTCTGTGGTCGTACGAAAACCGACTCGTTCCTGGCCCGTTGCAGACAGAGGAATACGCGCGAGCTGTCATCCGTAGCGTTCCGCCTTCACTCGACGAGGAGCAGATCGAACGCCAGGTCTCGGGCCGCATGGCCCGCAAAGCACTGTTGAGCACACATCCGCTGGTTGAGTACAGCGGCATCATCGAGCAGTCCGTGCTGGAGCGCTGCACAGGTGGCACGGAGGTGACGAAGCGACAGATCGATCACCTGCTTGAGATCAGCGAACCCCACCACGTCGAGCTTCAGATCATGCCTCTGCGGCAGGAGGTGCACGCCGGAATCAACGGCCCCATGCACTTGGCGGAGACTCGGGATCACCGGTGGCTCGGCTACTTCGAGGGGCAGCGCGGCAGCCTGCTGGTCTCCGACGCCGCAGAGGTCAGCATCATGCTCCAGCGGTATGCCAAGATGCGCTCACAGGCTCTGACCCCAGATGACTCCGCGGGCCTGTTGAAGCGAATCCGAGGAGCGCTATGAGGACCACGGGATCAAGCTGGTTCAAGAGCAGCTACAGCGGATCGGACGGTGACCACTGTCTTGAAGTCGCCGTCACCTGGTACAAGTCCAGCCACAGTGGCACCGAAGGCGACAACTGCGTAGAGGTCGCCGCCTGCCCCGAGGCCGTTCACGTCCGGGACTCCAAGGTCGCCTCCGGACCTCAGCTCGCCCTCTCCCCCGCCGCCTGGGCCGCCTTCGTCTCGTACGCGGCCCGGAGCTGATCCACGGCCGCGGACGTCAGGCGTCGCCGCCCAGCGCGGCGAGCAGTTCGCGCTCGCGCGGGGCGCTGAGTCCGGCGCGGCGCGGGCGGGCCAGGCCCTGTTCGCGTTCCCAGCGCAGGGTGTCGGCCAGCAGGTCCGTACGGGACCGGTGGACCAGCCCGGCAGCCCGGGCGGCCGTACCCGTACGGGCCATCCAGCCCTCCGAGCCCTCTTCGACCAGCCACATCGGCAGCGACTCCTCCCCCATGAACTGGGCGACGCCCTGGTCCACGAGCCGGTCCGATGCGGCGTGGACGACCGGCCCGGTGTGGCCGCCGACGGCGCGGGACAGCTCGACCCAGTCCCGGAAGGCGAGCACAGGGCCGACCGCGTCGAAGGTGCCGGTCGTCCCGGCCGCGGCGGCGTCGAGCAGCCAGGCGACGAGGTCGCGTACGTCGACAACCTGGGTCGGCAGGCCGGGGGTGTCCGGGACGAGCAGCGGTTCCCCGGGGGCGCGGGCGGCGCGGGCGACCCAGTAGCCGGAGCGGCAGCTGTGGTCGCCCGGGCCGCCGATGAGGCCGGCGCGCGCTATGAGCAGGCGGTCCCCGACGGCGGCGCCGGAGGCCTGTTCGCAGGCGACCTTGGCCTCGCCGTACTGTTCCCGGTCCACCTCGTCGTGGTCGGTGGGGGCCAGCAGTTCCGCGGTCTCGTCGGCGTCGGGCTCGGCGTGGGAGGCGTACGCGTTGCCGGAGGAGACGTAGGTCCAGTGCCGGGCGTGCTCCCCGAGGGCGGCCAGGGCTCGCCGTACGAAACCGGGCTGCCAGGACACCTCGAAGACGGCGTCCCAGGTGCGGCCGAGGAGTGGTTCGTACGCCGCCGGGTCCCGCCGGTCGGCGGGTACGAGTTCCGCGCCGTCGGCGACACCGCCGCTCTCCCCGCGGGCGAGGCATGTCACCGCATGCCCGCGCCCGAGGGCCTGCCGTGACAGCTCGCGGCCGAGCCAGGCCGTTCCGCCCAGTACCAGAATCTCCATGCCCCGCAGCCAAGCACGGCATGGCGGGGCGGGTCCTCCGTATTTGCCGACAGCAGATCAGGACAGGGAGCAGATTGCCAAAGATTTTCTGCAAAAACTCTTTGGCAAAGCCAGGGATCCGCTCTACGCTCTGCCGCATGGCCCGTGAACAGCGCATGCGCGTACTCGACCCGGAGCAGGACTCGGCGGCCCTGAAGGCCCTCACGCACCCGTTGCGCATCCAGCTGCTGGGGATGCTGCGGCAGGACGGTGCCGCCACCGCGACCGAACTGGCCGAGCGGGCCGGTGAGTCGTCCGCGTCGACCAGCTACCACCTGCGGGTCCTGGCGAAGTACGGCTTCGTCACCGAGGCCGAGCACCGCGACGGCCGGGAACGCCGCTGGCAGGCCGCGCACGACGTGACGGCCTGGAGCAACGAGGCGATGGAGGCATCACCCGCGAGCCGCGCCTTCGTGACCGCCGCGCGGCAGGCGCAGGCGGAGCACCTGGAGCGCTCGCTGACCCGGCACGCCGAGGACATGGCGGCCGGGAGGCTGGGGCCCGAGTGGCTGGAGCCGTCGGGGGTCAGCGACCAGGTGGTGCGGCTGACGCCGGAGTCGCTGACGGAGCTGTGGGACGTACTCCGGCGGACCACGGAGGAGCTGGCCGCGCGGGACGAGGACGACGTGCGGGCGGAGCAGGTCGTACTGCTCCATGCGGCCCTGCCGCTGGCCGGAGCCGGGCGGGAAGGGGCGACGGGGGCGGACGGATCGGGCGGTACGGACAAGTCAGCCCGTGCGGCGGTGGGTTCGGGGGGCGCGAGGGGCCGGAGCGAGGCAGGACGTTCGCGGGGCGCGGGGGGCCGGGGCGACGCGGGACGTTCGCGGGGCGCCGGCGGGGAGGAGGCATGACCGGGACTCTCGGCCCCGGGGCCGCGCGGCGCCGCTTCGCCACCGCGACGTTCCTGTTCTGGCTGCCCGCCGGGCTGTGGCTGCCGTCCCAGGTGCTGCTGCTCGGTGAACGCGGCTTCTCCCTCGCGGCGGTCGCGGGGCTGTTCGCGGTGCACTCCCTGACCGTCGCCGTGCTGGAACTGCCCACCGGCGGGCTCTCCGACGTCATCGGCCGCCGCACCGTGCTGGCCGCCGCCGGAATGCTCAACCTGGCGGCGCTCCTGCTGATGGCCCTGGGCACCACGGCCTGGGTGCTGACGCTCGCCATGGTGTTCCTGGGCACCGGCCGGGCGCTGTCCACCGGGCCCGCCGAGGCCTGGTACGTCGACACCGTGCAGGCCCACTCGGGCCCGGGCGCCGAGCTGCGCACGGGGCTGGCCCGGGGCAACACGGCCTCCGCCGCCGCGCTGGCGGGCGGCACGCTGATCGGCGGCGGGCTGCCGTGGCTGCTCGGGGCGGGCCCGGACCTCGGTGCGCGGCTGAGCCGGGCCACGTCCGGGCTCGTGCTGCCGCTGTCGGTACCGGCGCTGCTCGGCGCGTTCATCGGGCTGGTCTTCATCGCGTACGTCCTGAGCGCGCTCCCCGAGCCGCCCCGGCCCCCGGCGACCCTGCGCGCGGTGCTGCGCGGTGTCCCGGCGACCGTGCTGGGCGGACTGCGGCTCGGGGCCCGGGACGCGCTGATCCGGCGGGTGCTGCTGAGCGCGGGCGCGGCGGGGGCGGGCCTGGTGACGATCGAACTCCTCGCGCCGCCGCGCGCCGCCGGACTGACGGGTGCCGCCGAATCCGGTGCCGTGCTGTTCGCGGCGCTCGCCTGCACCGGGTTCGTGTGCACGGCGCTCGGCAGCCACTGCGCGCCGCTGGCGGCCCGGGTCACGGGCAGCGGTGAACGGGCGGTGCTGGCGAGCCTCGGGGTGAGCGCGACGGGCCTGCTGCTGCTCTGCGTGACCGTACTGGGCGACGGCCCGGCCGTACTGGCCCTCGCGGCGGCCGGCTACGCGCTGGTCTACCTCGGCCTCGGCTCGGCGGGCCCGAACGAGAACGATCTGCTGCACCACCGGGTCGAACGCGGCAACCGCGCCACCGCGCTGTCCGTACAGTCGCTCGCGCTCCAGTCGGTCGGCGCGGCGGCGGGCCTGGCGGCGGGCGCGCTGCCACCGGGCGCCCTGCCGTGGCTGCCGGGCGGCTGCGCCCTGCTGGCGGGCGCCCTGCTGTGGCTGCGCCGGGTGCCACCGGGGCGGCCGGGGAGCGCGGCGCCCCTGAACGCGGCGGCTGCGCGGACGTGACCCGCGTCCGCACCGCGGTGAGATCTTCGTGCAGGGGTGAGCCGGGGGTCCGGAAGGCCGCTCAGCCGGCCAGGCCCAAGGTCACGGTGCGGGAGCCGGGTGCGAAGTCACCGAAGGACTGCTGCCAGGACTCACCGGGCCAGTAGTACGTCACGCGGCCCTCGGCGGGCCGGTAGTGGGCTGTGTAGAGCGTTCTCGACCCCTGCTCGTCGACGGGTCGGTACAGCGGCGGCTTCAGCATCGCCGCCACGTCCGCACCCGCGGCGCGAATGGCGCGCAGCCGCTCCTGAGTCCGCAGGGCCCGCTCCTGCTCGTCGGTCACCGGCAGGTGCTGGTGGTTGGCGGCGCAGGCATCCGGGGCCACCGTCGGCGGCATGTCCGGTCCCACGAACACCGTCACCGCCTTCACGGCGTCGACGAGGGTGAGGTTCTGCGGGACGGCGACCGGCAGGGACCGCAGCCTGGCGACCGCCTCGTCGACGGTGTCGCACGTCTCCAGCAGGTAGCGCACCACGACGAGAATGGCGAAGCCGCGTCCGTGGGCGGAACGTCCGCCCCAGGTGAGCGAGACCGCGAGACCGGCGTCGTTCATCCCGTCCAGCAAGCCCCACAGCATGTCCTGCATCCCGATCACGGGGCGCAGGAGGCAGGAGGAGACGATGACCCCCTCGCACTGGTCGGGCCGTAGGTCATAGTTGCGCAGCAGGGTGCCGTTCTGGCCGATCTGGGTGCAGGCCGGGGAGAACGGCCGCAGTGCCGCGTGGGTGAGGAAGACCTCGGCCCCGGGCCGGTCGAGTTGGACGGCCAAGTGCTCCAGAACCGGCGCCATTTCCGGCATGTGCGCACGGAACAGCGCCCGGAAACGATCCGCGCCCTCCGGAGTGCGGCCCTCCTCGGTCAGCAGGGCCTCCATCTCCTGCCACAGAGGCCGGGCGTAGGCGGCCCACCGCCCGTCGCCGCCGTCACCGACCTCGATCGCCTGGAAGGTCTTGTGCTGTTGCCGCACGGCTGCCACTCACCTTGTGGGGATCGGACGAAGAGAGGGCAACCTAACCAATTGG